>NZ_JAFEWC010000005.1 GCF_017355875.1 Aridibaculum aurantiacum | reverse complement strand
TGTCTTGTCCTGAAAAAAGTTGACCATTTTTTGTTTGTTTTTTTATTGCTACGTTGATGTTTGCCGTCAAAAAGATGCGGTGTCTTGCTCTGTTAAAGCGAGCCGCCCCCGCATCTCTTTAACTACTGGCTGATTATCGGCGACATGTACTTCGGCAGGCTTTTGTAGCCCTAGTGACCAGTGTGGTCGCTTATGGTTGTACAGGTAGATTGCCTGCCTGGTTGCTTGTTTCGCATGTTCCAGGTCAAGAAACTCAGCATCCAGTAAATACTCATCTTTCAGTATCCCGTTCATCCGTTCGGCTAGTGCATTGTCGTAGCAGTTTCCTGCTTCTCCCATTGATATTTTGATGCCTTTTTGCTTCAGCTTATCAGTGTATGCATAGCAGCAGTATTGTATGCCTCGGTCGGAGTGGTGAATGATCCCTTCGGTTTGCCTGCTTTGGCTAATGGCTTGCGCAACGGCTTTCAAAGTGCTTTCAACTCCTAAAGAGCTGTCCACATTCCAACCTACAACTTTGCGAGAATATGCATCTGTAATGAGCGATAGATACGCAAATCCCTTACGTGTACGCAGATATGTGATGTCTGAGACCCAAGCCTGGTTTGGTGCGTTGATCTCTGCACTGGACAGCTCATTGTGGTACTTATAAAACGGATGATCAGACTGAGTAGTAACCGCATACTTGCGCTTGCGCTTAACCAGTAAATCATGCTGACGTAACAAATCAAAGAACTTATCCCGGCCAAAGCCACGTCCACACCGACGGATATCCTCCCGCAACTCATGATATAGCTTTCGCCCGCCTAATTTCACATGGTCTCTGCGAACCTGTTTCACTTCCACCAACAGCCCTGCCGCTTTGTGCTGCTCATCCAGCCCGCATTTGCGCACTTTGTAAAACGCCTGGCGGCTAACCTGCCAGTACTTACACAAATCGGTTACTCTGTGTCTTTCTTCAAGTCGTTCGGAGACCTTGTACCAAAATTTTTTTTTAAATCTGTCCGGTATTCTTCATTAGCAATTTTCACCAACTCCTCCAGGCAATCCTTTGCCAGGAAAGTTTCTGCCAATTTAATTTTCAGTTTCCTGTTCTCTTCTTCGAGTTCCTTTATCCGGTCTCTTTCATTCATAGTTTCTACGCGTACAACTTTGTTGAGTAAATGATTTCTGCCATACTTCTTAATCCAGATCTGGATTGTTGCACCTCCACCGATACCATACTTTCTGCGAATAGCTTCAATAGCATGACCCTCTTCAATCTCCTGGACAACCATTAGCTTAAAGCTATTACTGTACCGGATGACTGTTCTCTCTACTTTTTGTGACATATTGATTGAGTTTAATTACTTCAATATGTCAACCAGTTTCAGGACGTGACA
>NZ_JAFEWC010000003.1:905000-1082378 GCF_017355875.1 Aridibaculum aurantiacum | reverse complement strand
AGTAGTTAAAGAGATGCGGGGGCGGCTCGCTTTAACAGAGCAAGACACCGCATCTTTTTGACGGCAAACATCAACGTAGCAATAAAAAAACAAACAAAAAATGGTCAACTTTTTTCAGGACAAGACATAGAGACAAGTGATTAGAGATCTGGAGGGAGTTGGGAGGTATCAGGTGTGTGGTGTGAGGCTTGAGGAGCGTCTTCTCATCATTCATCATTTATAGTTTATCATTCAGCTTTTGCCTGTCATGCCGACAAAGGAGGCATCTGCTGCAATTAAACAGGCTCAGTTTCAGTTGGGTATCTGGTATGAGGTATGAGGCTTGAGGAGCGTCTTCTCATCATTTATCAACCATAGTTCATCATTCAGCACCGCTGTCATGCCGACAAAGGAGGCATCTCCTGCATTACAGCAGGCTCAGTTTCAGTTGGGTATCTGGTATGAGGTATGAGGCTTGAGGAGCGTCTTCTCATCACTCATCATTTATAGTTTATCATTCAGCTTTTGCCAGTCATGCCATCGAAGGAGGCATCTCCTGCAATGAAGCAGGCTCAGTTTCACATGGGATATCAGGTATCAGGCATGAGGCGTGAGGAGAAAGGAGAAAAGGTGAGTAATCAGTAGTGAATGGTGAATGTGATCGGTTGGAGAAGCGCCATCTTATCATTCAGATTTTGCTGTCATGCCGACGAAGGAGGCATCCTCAGTATGAAAGCAGGTTCATTTTCACATGGGGTAACAGGTTCCAGGTTTGAAGAGCGTCAACTTATCAATCATCATTCATCACTTATAGTTCATCATTCATACTTCATAATTATCATCCAGCACCCCTTCCGCCTAATGCCTCACGCCTCTCTTTCAAGGGGATCCCTCCTATCGTCGGGATGACACAACACCAGGCAGCCAAAAAATCTGCAATCTCAAAATCTAAAATCTTAAATCACGGTCCGCAATCCATCTTCATGTTTTACATCCATACCACATCATTCCTTGCCGTATCGCATATAGTGCTGAAGTCTGCTGAGGCGGAACTGGCCCTGGAGGGCAGCTGGATTCATATGGTGGACGGGCAGCTGGAAGATGGCTATTCCCACTGTACACTACAATTGTTCAACGACCTGCTGGCTGCGCTCCCACAGCCCGGTGACCTGGATGTAGAACTCGCGGAGCAACTGGAGCAGGGTGGTGTGATAGATCTTGTGGACCTTGGCCTGTTGATCGACCACCTGTACTTCTCGCTGGAACCGCTCGATATTCACCCCAACCAATTAGGGTTTGCTGCAGAAAAAGAATACTATATCAGGGGCTTCTTAAAACCAACCATAGCGCTACCGGCGAATGATGGTTCTGATGAAACCGTGCTTACTGCACTGGCACTTTCCTACGAACTCTACCAGCAACTCCTTCGCAAAAACTACAATGAGCCGTTAGCGGCCTACTATGCCGGCCTGCAAAACCCGCTGGTAATGGAACTGGCGAGGAGAGAGTTTGAAAAAAGATTTAAGATTTCGGATTTATGATTTAAGATTTGGGAGGAAGAGTGGAGAAAGAAGTTCGATTGGATGTCTGATCTCTGATTTGAGCATGTCGGATTTTAGAGCCAAGGTATGAGACGTGAGAGGTAAGTACGAGGTACAAATTTAGAAGTACGATGGGGATTTTCTGATTTTTGATTTTGGGATGTCGGAATTGGGGAAGGCATGAGGTATGAGCTGTGAGGCGTGAGAGATAAATACGAGATACGATTTTAGAAGTACGATTGGATGTCTGATTTCTGATTTTGGGATGTCGGATTTGGGCAAGGCATGAGGTATGAGGCGAGAAGGAAGTACGTTTTAGATTTACGAAGTACGGATGGCTGATTGCTGCTAGCAGACAGCTAAATTTCTCACTTCTCTTTTTTTTCTTTTTACTTTTTGCTTTTTAATTTCCCCCCTTCTTTTTCATTTTACATTTTACATTCTCCCCCTTTTGACTTTTGAATTTTGACTTTTGACTTAATACTTCCCCCCCTCGTATCTTAGCCCGCAAACAGTCATTATGAAACAGTTACTTTGCCTTTTTGCCGTTGCTATCACTTTACAGTCAGGTGCACAGCAGTATTCTCTAAAAAAGATCTGGTCGACAGATAATAACATAGCCGTTCCTGAGTCGGTGTTACCTACCAAGAAAGTGCTGTATGTATCGCTGATTGACGGGCCGGCATGGGGTGCAGATGGAAAAGGTGGTGTGGCCAAACTATCCCCGGAAGGGAAGATCATTGATACCACCTGGGTTACAGGCCTGAACGCACCTAAAGGCATGGCTATAGTAGGTAAAAGGCTGTATGTAGCTGATATCACCGAAGTAGTGGTGGTGAACCTGAAGAGCGGGAAGATCGAAAAGAAAATAAAAGTGGATGGTGCTGTTGCACTAAATGATGTAACCGCCACCAAAAAAGGAATAGTGTATGTATCCGACTCCAGGACCGGGAAGGTATGGCGGTTTGAAAATGATATACCTACGCTTTATCTGGATAACCTAACCAATGTAAATGGTCTGAAAGCAATTAATGATGAACTGTACATAGCAGCAGGGAAATCATTTGTCGTTGCAGATGCCAACAAACAACTAAGAACAATTGCTGAACTTCCGGAAGGTGGTGATGGTGTAGAGCCGGTAGGCAACGGAGACTTTATTGTCACTTCATGGATTGGACTGGTATATTATGTTTCTGCTGATGGCAAAGTACAAACGCTCCTGGATACAAGAGCTGATAAAAAGAATACAGCTGATATAGGTTATGATCCTCGTAAACGTATCATCTACTTGCCTACGTTTAATGGTAAGACGGTGGAAGCATATAGATTAATTTTATGATTGAAGATTTTAGATTTGGGATTGGGAGAAGTGAGAGGTAAGTACGAAATACGATTTTAGAAGTACGATTGGGATTTCTGATTTCTGATTTGAGGATGTCGGATTTGGGAAAAGGTATGAAGTGTGAGGCGTGAGAATTAAGTACGACTTAAAATTTCTGATGTCGGACTTAAGATTGGCGAATTTGGTGGCACCGACTGGTCTTCTTTTTGCCTTTTGAAATTTGACTTTTTCGATCCACTTCGGCACAACGACACGGAGATGCACGACGAAGAGTTTGCTGGTTACTCACCAATGACCACTCACCAATGACCACTCACTGCTGACCACTCACCACTGACAGCTCACTGCTGATAGCTGCCTGCTCTCCATTTTTTATTTTTAATTTTTAATTTTTACTTTATGTCTTCGAAAAACTAACCAATGAGAACACCGCTGTTGATATTTGCGCTTTGCATGTTATTGTTTTCTTCAGTTGCATCTGCGCAGGAAAAAGATGAGCTGGACAAGTATATTCAGCATCTTAAGGATGATAATGCCGGGCCGCGTAAGGAAACCGGTTTTCTTTCTGCCGGCTCTGACTTTCTGTATGGCCAAGGATATTTTGATGCGAAGAATTATTCTTCGGCAGAATGGTATTTTATGGACGTGGTGAAGAAGCAAAAAGATAATGCCTTTGCAAACTATCAACTGGCCATTTCATTGATCAGGCAAAATGATGCGGCCAAGAAGCAACAAGCCCAGGAATACCTGGATGCAGCTTTTCGTCTCAATCCATCACTCAAGGACAGGTATCAAAAGGATGTTCCTGCAGGCACCATCACGGCCACTCAAACCACGCCTGCAAATAATCCTCCTGCTACAAGCACTCCTCCTGCAAACAATCCTCCAAACAACAACCCGGTAACAACTAACCTCACTGGTCTGGATGCTTACATTGACAGGCTAAAAAGATCGAGTGCAACATTTGGTGCGGAAACTGCCATGAATACAGCAGGACAAGAGGCACTGTATGGTATAGGCTACTATGAGAAGAATGATCTCGGCAGTGCTGAAACAAGGTTCAGGCTGGCACTTGCGCGTGATGCTGAGCAACCTTACATAAACTATATGATGGCTATCTCGCTTGCCGCACAGGGAAACAAAGAGGCTGCAAAACCTTTCCTGCAAAAGGCATTTGCTAAAGATGCATCCCTCGTACGTCGTTATGATAATGACTTACCTAAAGCCATGGCGGAATGGAAAAAGCTGGAAGATGCGAAGCAGGTAAAGACATCGCCGCCTACTAAAGAAACCTATGGAGGCCGATTGGTTTTTGGTAATTATACATGCCACCAATCGGTGTGGAATGGTCCTAACAGGAGCCCGGCCTACAGTTTCCAGTACAAAGGATATTTTGCATTGAAAGCAGACGGCACTTACAGGTGGCTCGACAATGGCCAGACAGGCAGGTATAAGTATGATGCAAAAACGGGTAACATCACATGGCTCTCCGGTTATTTTAAAACCTCCGGCGTAAAGTCGACACAATACAAGGTGGATAAAGAAATGGCACAGGCGACAGTAAACTTTTCAGAATCGTACAGGTGGGAATGCGGGTGCGAAAGGAAGTGAGTTGAGAGCCAAGTACGAGGTACGATTTACGAAGTACACTTGGAATTTCCGAATTGTGATGTCGGATTTGAATTAAGGCGTGAGGTGTGAGAAGTGAGGTGTTTGATGTTAGATGTTAGTTGTTAGGTGAGATTGCTTATTTCTGATTTACTGCTAGCTGACTTCTTTATTCATTCTTCTTTTTACTTTTTGCTTTTTAATTTCTCCCCTTTTTGACTTTTGAATTTTGACTTTTGACTTTTGAACCACAGCGACACAACGGCACAGAGATGCACGACGAAGAGAGATTAACGATTACTCACCACTGACTGCTCACTGCTGATAGCTGACTGCTGACCGCTGACAACTGAATTCTGAATTCTGACTTCTCCTTTTTTCTTTTTACTTTTTGCTTTTTAATTTCTCCCCATTTTGACTTTCGAATTTTGACTTCATGCTACTACAATCATTTCCACCGCTCACTGCTGACAGCTGATAGCTGACAGCTGACAGCTGTTCTTCATTCTCCCCTTTTGCCTTTTGACTTTTGACTTCTTCTTTCCTACATTCACCCCTCATTTCAACCCTAAACATCATGGCAAGGAAGCTTTTCCTCGTTGCATTACTATTCATCGCCACCCAATCGTACGCGCAGCTCAGTGTGATAAAGATGGTGGGAAACGACACTGAAGATTATAAACTCGGTGCAGGTTTATATTTAAAAGCTGGCTACCCCATTACTGAAGGAGACGACATCACATTTGAAGCAGCAGCTTATTTGTTTAGTTTGTACGACAACAGCTATACCTACGGCACCATCATGGTTCCGGCGAAATTCGGGTACCGTTATACATTGAATCGTAAGGGAAACGGATTTTACGTGGAACCGCAGGTAGGCTATAATTTATTTGGCATAACAGCACTCAATGTAAATGGACGTGCAAGAGAATTTAAGTACAACGGCGTCGTCCTCGGTGCAAGCACGGGTTACCTGTTTTCGTTGTGGTCATCCCCGCTCGACCTGAACCTTCACTTCGAAACCATCAGGGCTAAAGGCGGATCTAATAATTATTTCAGGCTGGGATTAGTATTTCCATTTAGCCTGAAGAGAAGAGAGAGCTACGACTAATGTGATAATCTTAAAGAAGTAATGAAACAGCTAAACAAGACCATGATAAAACAAATAGCAGCATGCTTATTTATAGCATTCACTATAGCTTCCTGTGCTAAGGAAACCATTGCAGGTGCCATGCTGGAAGCAGAAGAGCAAATTGCCAATGGTTCTACCATTTCTATGAGTTACCAGGTGAATGGTGCACTGGTGAAAACGACGGTGAATGACCGCACTAATTTTGCAGGCAGCTACCACAAGTTGTCGTGCAAAAAAGACACCTACACCATCAACAATACAGACTATTATCGTTATGCACTTTCACTTGTAAGTACAACCGGGGAATTAAGCTTTTTGTTTTATACTGACAGCTTGCAGGCAAAAACCTACGTGCACAAAGGTTCATTTGGGAACCAGCATTTCTTAGAATACAACAATACAAATGGCTATACCCGTTATGCAACAGATAGCATGAGCTTTACCATTACTTCCTATGCCAACAGGCGTATCAACGGTCATTTCTCGGGCAAGCTAACACCGTTGGTTGGAGGCACCAGCAATACCTATGGCACGCCTGGATCCATCATGGTCACCAATGGTACTTTTGAAAATGTACCGGTGTTTTATTAAAATCAGGTTGTAGACTATGTAGGAAAATCGATTAGAAATTACATCCTTTAGCCCCACTAACAAAACCTGCAAGGAAGCTAGCAGAACTTTCCATTCCACCTGGAGAGCAGTACAGCTTAAGACCTTATTTTTGTTTATAAAGTTGATGAACTTTACTTAACCTATATTCAATCCTAGCTTTAAGGGTTGTAGATTGATAGTAGAAAAGTTAAGAGTTCTCCTGGCACTATCTCTTATGCCATACTTGAATATAAAATGGTTGTACAACAGCTAAATTGACTAACATAATTGAACATAACACTTGGAAAAAATTAAATATATCCTACAGGGAATTTTGGGCAGGCCGAATTACATCAAACTGGAACAGTTGAAGAAAAAGATTCTTCCTACAAAGAATGACCGAAAACATGCAGCTATTGCAAAACGCCAGATAGACTTTTATAAGAACCTGGTGATGCCAAATGATCTTTGTTTTGACATCGGAGCCAATATAGGTTCTAAAACTAAGGTTTTTCTACAGTTGCAGGCGAGGGTTGTAGCCGTAGAGCCACAGCGCAATTGTACAGAGATCCTTGCTGCATTGTATGGAAACAAGGCCACTGTTCTCCAAAAAGGGGCTGGTGCAAAAAATGAGGTTAAAGAATTTTTTGTTGCAAATCATTCCGAATTATCCAGCTTCAATGAAGACTGGATTAGCGAACTGAAAAAAACAAGATTTGCAAGCGCAAATGTTCAATCAGTAGAAAAAGTTGAGATAGTAACCTTGGATAGTTTAATCCAAACATATGGAAGACCTGCTTTTATAAAAATTGATGTTGAAGGTTATGAATTGGAAGTGCTGAAAGGATTACATGAACCATTTGGATGTTTGTCATTTGAGTATACAGTTCCTGAGAAGAAAGCTACGCTCGTTGAAGCTTTAGAATACTTAAGGCAGCACTATCCTAATTCAACCTGCAACTATGTTATTGGCCGCGAAGATCATTTTGCATTAAAAACATGGGTTAGCATAGATGATCTACTGCAACTTGTGCAAAAGCAAGAATTTGATGAAACATCGGCAGGAGATGTTTATGTAAGGTCTTCAAAGAACTGATACAACATGCTTTAATCTTTCTTCTTTCTCCAATGTTTTTTATGAGATCAATACAATATTGGGCTTAACACCTACAAGTTGCATGCATCAGATTGGCCCTTTTACTACAGGCTCCATAATTTCCGATGAAGAGTTATTTCGGCTATGGGTGCACCTAACCCAGCTATATAACTAACTATTGAAGCAGGCCATGCACAAATAAACAACCGGCGCTCAGTTCTTCAGTTTGGAACGTCGGCACTAGATCTATTAAGTTAATTGTCCAAGCGCACCACAATCAGTACATTAGGCACGTTTAAACAACTCTTCTATTTTACGAACACATTCAGCAGCAATTTCGTATTCTTCTTCCACTACTGCTGCCTCCATGGTGTTTTCCAGTGTATATAGCCTCAACTTTGCTTCAAACGGAAGCGTTTCCTTTTGCTCTTCGGTAATCATACTTCACAATAAATGGTTAGCATGTATAGCAAAACAGAAACAATGCCAAAACTTTCAACTGTTGAAGTAGTGGTACTAGATGGAAATGAGCTAATCAAAACGATCAGATGATGTATTTACCTATACACAAAAGGATTTGCCGGTTGGGCAAATCCTTTATTTTTCAATCAGTGAAATGGCCTAAATATTAACGTTCAAAAATTCTCAATTGAAACTAGTGTCATCATTTGCTGGAAGCTTTGGCAGAACTTCACACACCCATCCAAGTATCATCACCCCTGGAGCGTTCAGTTCATTTGTGTTACTAAATGAACTATTTGCCAAATTAAAACATCCTAAACCAATAGAGGTTGTAGCTTCTTTTCTATCTGCTTCAGTCCATTGTGCTTTTATGGAAAGATCTTTAATAACAATCATCGCTTTTGGAATTGCCCGAATGGCACCATTGTTTTCAGCAGATACTTCACCTGTAGAGTAATAACCAGCTTTGCGTGTGAGTGCATACCATAGATTGGCGTTATCAATTACATCTGCAGCCATCCACGGTCTATCCAGGCTTACCAGGGTGTAAGAAAAGTCAAGCTGAAAATCAGTCGACTTCACTTCCTGCGTGGTAGAATTATCTATACGACCAACTGCCCTATTAAGCAATACTTTTTGTTGAAATGGAACCACAACATTCATAGCCTTATAAACCTGCCTATTGATGGTCGGCACTTTATTGAGCTGTAAAGTCGCATGCGCAACAGGCATATTGATCGGCTGAAATACCTGGTTGACAACAGGTTTGGCAGTCACTTTTTCTGCAGTCATCATTCCTGGCTTTTTCATCAACCTGGCCGAACCTGCAATTGCTGCAGTGTTTAAGTGTGTACTGCCTATGGTAGTAGTAACAGGCTCAGCAGCGTTGGGCTTGGCAGCAACAGGTTTAGTAGCCAGGTTAATCTTATCTACAAGCAATGGATTTTTTACAATATTGATGATGTTTGAATTCTGAACCAGCTTTGTATCCAGAACGCTTTCCTTCCAAACTAGTTTACTGTTAATAATGGGCGGTTGTTTGTTTCCTACACCACGGCCAGGTACTGTTTGGGTTGTTGTTTTGGTAATCGTTTTACGGGTCCATATAGAACTATTAGCGTCATACCAATTAGCAGGTGTAGCCCGAGTTAAATAAATGGTTTCGGTACCGCCATCTTCTGTTGATGCACGTGCTCCATTGTTATATAGCCTGTCAGCAAGTGATTTTAAGTTTCCCCATAAACCAATGTACGGAGTAGGGTCTCCAGTTATTCTTTTATCACTGAACTGAGCGGAAGCAATTAACTCTCCATATGTTCCACTCAGAGTTCTTGTTCCATCAGCAATGAATACATCATTTACCTGGGGTACTTTGTCGCATAGTCGTGATAAATGATCAGCTGCTCTTGTTGGGTCTGATCCGAAATCATCAGGAGAGATCATATGAGCTAAAGGTTCAAAAGCTACGAAAGAACGAGATGAATTATTCTTAATAGCATATTGGCTAATAAAAAAATCCCTGATGTTTTTCATTAAATCTACTTGTTCCATATATTGTTTTATTAAAGCCAGTACGGCATCACCGTACTGGCTTATTAATCAACTGTGGTTAAAAAATGGAATTACCTAACAGGGTTTACTCCTGAAGTAGTGCCCTTTGCTGGTTTTACATCTTTCATGTATTCTTTTGAATCGAGCCTTGGTGAAGCCGGGTTGATAACGGAGACATATCCTAATAATTGAACACCATCGCAAACCAATCCTTCGCTGGTAAAGCGATAAGAGAAATCTCTTTTCTTGTTATTGCTAGAGTAAGATCCACCAACCATGAATGGACCATATCCTACAGCTCCCCCACCCTTCAAAGCTTTCTCCAGCGTTGACCTTTGTGAATTCATCTCAGACCACTTAATCTTTAAATTTTTAATTAAGATGATGCTTGTAACAATTGATGGTAAGAAAGTAGACTTGTCTGATGCTGACTTTAGTTCCTGGCCGTAGGTGCCATCGGAAATGCAATTCTTTTTGTAATCACCCATTAAGAACCAATTACCCAGGTTTAGCAAGTTGGTATCGAGCCATGGACGCTTAATATCAGCGGTGCAATAGCTAAACGATATTTCCAAACCGCTGGTCTTTAAGTTCATATTGGTTCTTGCCTGGCTGCCACTTGCTGTTGCGCCAATAGAAAAGAAACCTAAGCTGAAGCCTCCTGATGCACCCCATGCAGATTGCGAGGAGGAAGCATGAGCCTGTGATTGAAAATCTGTTTTATTATAAGTCATCCACCCTCCGTTTTCGTTGGCACTATACCATTTGCGAGGCAGCATAAAAGTGTACGGAATTGAGCCAATTTTTTCAAACTGTATAAGACTGTTTTCCCATTTTTGCTTTGCCCTATTTATAAGGAGAACTGCCGGATCTTGTCCCTGGCTAGCCAGTAGGTTTATTGCTGTTTCGATTTCATTTTTGTTGCCAAAGCTTTGCCATTCGTTCCATGCTTTGTTTACTTCATCTTGGTATATTTTTCCTGCAATAGGCCAATTACGTAAAGCAGCTGGATCTGAAAAAGCATCCGCGTATGCCCTGTTCTGATCTTTCACCTTATCATAATAAGCATCACGATAAGTATTGTAGTTACTATACTTTGGCGTTACGTTACCATCCTTATCCATAAGCTTAGCCTGAGCGTCAGCCAAAGCTTTTTTCATACTATCATTTACCTGTGTTTTAGGCGGTATAGCGGTAGCCCCGTTTATGATGGCAAACCATGCATCCTCTACATGGCCAGCAGACGGCATAACGGTGTATTCTGGACTCATTGCTAACTTATCATTAGTAAGGAAGTACGTGTTCAGGTAGTTAACCTGCGACTGGGCAATTCCAGCCGTTATCACCTGGTTAACATCTATTTCAGCCGGAGGTGTTACTTCTCCAGATCCATCAGGCGTACTTCCCTTATCAGGAGGTGTAGAAGCTGTTTTTGCATCTGCAAGAATCTTTTTCATTTCTGCTCCCTGTGGTGTCCATGGATTAGCAAAATCAGCCTCAGGAATAGGCAAGCCTACATTTCTAAAAGAAACAAAATACCCTTCCTGCATTTTTTTGGTTTTTGGATCTAAACCGACAGCTTTGTATTGCAAATCGGAAAGAATTTTAAAAACATCTTGTGACATTTCTACGAATTTTGAATTGAATTAATGCGCCTACTCTTTTATGGATTTTCGGCTTCTTCCTTTTTTATCTTTTAAGAAAATGAATTCGTATCTACCCCTTGGGATCGCAGGATGTTTATTGCCTTTTCAACCTCATTTTTGAAACCTAAAGTGATCCACCTGTTCAAAGCCTCGTTCACGTCATCACTATATGATTTTCCTACAATTGGCCACATTTGGAATTTCATTGGAGATAGCCTTGCCTGGTTGTATGCATTCGCCTGCTCAGCTACTTTTTTATCATACTCTTGACGGTATTTCATATAAGCCTGGTAACAAGGAGTAGGATTACCATTGTAATCCACTAACAATCTTTTGACATCGTATTCCTCCAATTCCATGATCATTCATTTAATATAATTGATACATAATGGCGCGGTGTCTACCTGGAACAGGTAAACTGTTGTTTACGAGGAGGATTAGTAAGTCGTAGTGAAATCTACCAATGAGAATCCGAGTTAATCTTAGAGGCTATTGCTGGCGATTTTATATATATCTACAGGTGCAGGATACCGTGCTGAGGAATATGAACTTTATACGAATAGCAACTTGTTCTTTTCCAAATATTATGTGTCTAAACCCTTCAGCTGGCTGATAATCTTGAAGCGACGTTCATTATTGGGGAAACGCGAATTGCCTTTTGCATGATAAATCCGTTCTAATACAGCCAAACTAAATTTTTCTTGCCTGCTGATTTGCTGGGTTAAAAATGAAAAAGACTTTCCAAAAATGCAAGTGTTCAAGGATTTATTTTTCTGTTTCATTATGTCTTCAAGAGCGAATACCAGTTAGCTTGTTTGATTTTGTTGGTTCAGGGCAATCTGATCTTACCCGGTAATGCTCTAACAGGTATAAACATTTTGCTAACCATTAGATGGCGTCATTTCTCCCTCTTGTTCACTAGCCTTCCCTATAAGTTTTGGAAGAAGAATAAAAAGCCGTGACTTTTGATGATTGGATGCTCCCTGTAAAAGATTAGATTATGAAAATTATTCATCTGCTGGTTCTTTCTAGCTTCATACTTGTAGGAAATGCCTTGGCACAATCTCCTGCACCAATAAAATTTGTAGATTTTGTACTTACGCCTAACCATGATGACTGGGATTACAAGGTGAATGAAAATGCCACAGTACAAGTTAGTGTGCTACAGTTTGGGGTGCCTATAAAAAATGTTTCTGTTGATTATGAAATAGGTCCTGAGCTATTGCCGGCAGAAAAGAAGGGAAATGTTTTATTTAAAACCGGTGAAGGAAAAATAGATATTGGCACCAGTAAACAACCTGGCTTCCGGCAGTTAAAGTTGCGCACGTCTGTAAATGGTAAAGTATATACCGGCGAAATTAAGGTTGCCTATTCGCCGCAAGACATCCAACCGACTGTTCAGATGCCAGATGACTTCATGCAGTTTTGGAACAAGGCGAAAGAAGAGGCATCCAAAGTCCCTATGGATGCTATTGTAACGCATCTACCCGATCAATCCACTACTACTGTAGATGTTTACCTGGTCAACCTGCAGAGTTATAAAAAGGGACGCCGTTTGTTTGGATATTTATCTAAACCAAAAGCTCCAGGAAAATATCCTGTGCTGTTTGAACCGCCAGGCGCAGGCATCAAGCCAATCAACCCTTCAATTGCCTATGCTAATGAAGGTTTTATAGTGATGAACATTGAAATACATGGTATAACACCTTTAATAAGCACTGAAGCCTACCAACATATCAGCAGTGCATTTGGTGACTACATGCATCATAAACTAGATGATCGTGACAACTACTATTACAAAAGCGTTTACATGGGCTGTTTACGAGCAATTGATTTCCTCTGCAGCTTGCCAGAATTTGATGGTAAAAATGTAGTGGCTACAGGAGGAAGCCAGGGAGGTGCACTGGCTATAGTAACGGCTGCTTTAGACAAAAGAGTAACATGCGTTTCTGCTTTTTATCCTGCCCTTTCTGATATGACAGGTTACCTGCATGGACGAGCAGGAGGATGGCCACACTTGCTGAACGCAACCAATCAATCAATCAACAACAAGCCTGAGAAAGTAAAAACATTGGCCTATTACGATGTGGCAAATTTTGCCAAACACATCATTGTTCCTGGCTTCTATTCCTGGGGATATAACGATAATGTTGTACCTCCTACTTCGGTATTCGCCGCTGTAAATTCTATAAAAGCACCTAAGACTATTTCAATAACACCTATATCAGGTCATTGGCGATTTGCAGAAACCAACCAGGAGTCATTGGAATGGATAAAGAAGCAGGTTGGACAGCGGTAAACAACACGTAATTCCTGCTCAACTTGTACATACTTTTTTATTGAAAACTTCCCCCTACCCTTATCCTACCTTTGCAGTAAAAACCGCTATGCTTTCAAATAATGATATACTGAAGAAACTAAGAATAGCACTTTCCTTGCGCGATGAGGATATGCTGGAGATCCTATCACTAGCTGGGTTTAAAATGACAAAGGGTGCATTGAATGATCTTTTCAGGCACGAGGATCATCCAAGCTATGTAGTTGCTGGCGACCAGGTACTGAGGAACTTTTTAGATGGCTTGATCATATACAAACGAGGTCCTAAAGGCCAGTCCAAAGCTGCTGAAAATAAGTTTTAAGGAAGAATAGATGGCTTGTATAAGTATTGTGTTAACTACATTACTATTACTCTTAAACTGTGACACAAACACCTTAACCCGCAAACTACATCTAACAGGACTGATTACATATTGAGTTTTGAAATTATCAACTCCTGCAGTTGCCTAATAAATAGATGAAGATGAGCCGTTATACACAATATAATTCGTCAATCAGTCCACGAAGCTGAACAGCATTTTCAAATGCATTGCCCATTGTGTTGTTGAAGTAAACATATACATCCTTTCCTTCAGCGAGAAGAGCAGCGATCTTCTTTGCCTGCCCTTGTAGGAAAGTAGTTGAATAGCTACCTCTATAATCACCTGTCGGACCATGAAACCTGAAATAACAAAATGAAGTAGATGGATGCAAGTGCAGGTTGTTTGACTTAAGCATATCATGCAATACCAGTGTTGCCTTCCATTGTTGTAGCTTATCTATAAGATCATCATTATACCATGTATCGCTTCTGAATTCAACCGCCTTCAACCAGTTTTCTTCATGGTCTGCAAGGTGTAGATTATGCATTACTTGCTGCACCTGCTGCTCGTAAGCTGATGTTATGCTGCCAGGAAACTGCACAAGCAAACAAGCCTTCTTATTTCCTAGATGATTAGCTGCCTCTATAAATGATTGAAGCGCATTAAGATCCGGTTGAAGCGGCTTTACATGCGTAACGGTTTTTACCAGCTTCAACGTGAATTGAAAACCAGGACCTGTTTCCTCAGCCCACCTTAGGAAAGTAGTTGCCCTTGGAATTTTTCTGAAGGTGCTGTTTATTTCAACAGTGTTCAATAAAGATGCATAGTTGATAAGCCGGCTCTTACCATGAAAGGTCGCAGGAAAAGTTTCTTTATTTCCCGGAAGCACTATACCGCTTGTTCCTATTCGCAACTTTCCTTTTTCAGTCATTTTTCTTAAAGATGTTTGCTCATTCCTGCTAACACCATGCCTTAGAAGAGAGGAAATAGAAGTAGCTACCACTAATAATGATTTTCAAAAATCAATTAATCCCTTAGCTTGAATGAGAATATTATCTCTTTTGCTATCAAGTTACCAGACCAGCTTGTCCAACACTGTCACATATTTTTACTGAATGTTCTCAAGTTTCCGCAAATGATAAACATATAAGCAGACCCTTAAGAAGACGATTGAACAAGATGGATTGGCAGCGCTTTTGCACCTCAGTTAAAAAATAAAATCATGGCTAAAGCAAAAAGTTTGAAAGCAGGCGATAAAGTGGAATGGGAAACATCGCAAGGCAAAACTACCGGTACGGTAAAGAAAAAGCTGACCTCGCCTACAAAGATCAAAAGCCATAAAGTGGCGGCAACAAAAGAAAACCCGGAGTACCTGGTGGAAACAGAAAAAAGCAAGAAGCTTGCAGCACATAAACCCGATGCACTGAAGAAGAAGTGATGATTTTTGAGATGGGCATGAACATGGATGGTTGTGAATTTCGCTTCCGCAGATGTTTGCAATTAGATGTAATCCTTAAGTCTTTAGCTAAAATAATTCACCCCCACCCCTTCTTGGATCAATTGTTAATTGATACTTACTGCACCAGTATAACTAGGCGCTATTGGAGGCGCATCCAATGGGCAGGTAATCCTTATTTCAGTCCCGTTTCCATTACTTGAGTTAATCGACAGGCATGCATTGATCAGTTTGCACCTGTTATCAAGGTTAAGAAGGCCGCTGCCTGTCCCCGTTGTGCTTTCATGGTCAAAGCCTCTTCCATCATCTTTCACCGTAATGACCAATTGACCATCTTCCAATCTTCCTGAAACTTTTATTTCTGAAGCATGTGCATGCTTTAGTATATTATGCAAGGCCTCTTGGATCAATCTGAAAATAATGAGTTCCACTTGTTTGTTAAGTGGTGGAATATCCTGTTCCCAATCCAAGAAAGTATTCATCCCACTTGCCCTGTTGATAACCTTCAACTCCATTTCAATAGTACTTACCAGCCCCATCCTTGCTAACATATCATTATTTAGCGTCTTCGACATATTTCGCAAATCCTGGATAATGTTTCTCAATATCTCCTGCGCATCGCTGATTGCCACGCCAGCTTCCTTTGAAACATTATCTTTTATGTTTTCAAGGTTTAGCTTCAGCAAAGTGAGCATCTGGCCAATATTATCATGAATTTCCTGGCCGATACTTTTAAGTGTCTGTTCCTGTATTTCTAACTGGGCTTTAAGCAACTCTTTCTGCAGGTTCATTTCCATTTCACGTGCAAGCAATTTTTGTTTACGTAATTGTATCTTTTGCAGCTGACTTCGTTTAGCAAGACCAAAAGACAATAGGAATATTTCTATCAATAATCCTCCAACCATTAACTGCTCCAGGTGAAACATAGCTGGGGTTAATCCGAGCTCCATGAGAGCAAGGTTTATTATACCTGAAACTTTTACCAGACTGGCATACAAGTAGTACTTACCTGTCGGAGTTGCATTGAGAGATGATATGATGCTAAAAAGAATAACAATAACACTCAAAATGATCACCAATAAAAAAGAAATAAGGAATACATAATTTTCCTGGTAACCATAATTATCAAGTGGAGTCAAAACCGGCGCAATGGCAACTATGAGCAAAAGAATTTTGATGCCGTTACAGCATATATGAAGCGTCCGACTCAAGTTCCGTATATGTAAAAGCACCTGGCATAAATGTATATTCAAAGCCATATGCAGCCCTGAGAAAAAAGGAGCGGCGGCTGTATTAAACCAGGGGCTTTCAGGCCAGATCATCTCAAAGCCAAGTCCAAAGTAGCTAATGATCCATCCAATAGCTGAAAGTATATATAAACTGTAGGTTAGGTAAATCTTCTCTTTTCTTGCTATCCAGTAGAAAAGGCTGAACATAATACTGTAAATAAGGATGCCTAATGCTATACCTTCAAGCAGGTAATCACTCAGAATTTTTGATTGAATATCTTTTAGATTATAAACCTTGAGCGGTAGAATAAAAGCATGCCCCACCTGGTTGGCATACAAGTAATATTCCCTGGTACTGTTTGCTGGAATTGTAGTTGAGAAAACAAAATTTTTATACGAGTACTTCCTGTTTGCAAAATTGAAAAAGTCACCGTATTTTCCTAATGATAACAAGGTATCCCCCCTTACTTCATATAGGTGCAACTCGTTCAGACGAGAGTTTTGGACATTTATATAAGCCGTATTATTAGAAACACCTGTATTGGAAATGTTGAACTTGAACCAATAATATCCTTTAGAAATACCGCCGTTAAAGGGTTCCTGATTTACAGGAATAAAATTCTTAGAAGGAAGCTTTCTTATATTTTGTATACCGGGATCACTAGAAGAAAAAAAATAGGATAACTCATTGACCTGGAATGAACCATCAGAGAATTTTCCCGAAGGCAGATCTGCAGTTTGACTCATCAAATGATGTGAGGCAATAAAGAAAGCCACCAGGAAAAGGATGTGCGAAAAGTGAGCTTTCATAGAAGTCGAGGTTGTGCATTAGTAAAATAAATCTTTAAAGGTTTAAAAGCAAATATCAATATGGAAACAACAACAGTAAAAGAACATGATGGTGCCATAAACCCTCATACAAACAAGAAGTTGTTAGGTGTTTTTGCTTTTTATGCAGCTTCAGTATTCATTCCGGCAGCTATTACCCTGGTTATTATGAAGAGAAGAGGCAGGAATTTTAAGAAATGGAAGTGGGTACCAATGGTTATTTATTTCTTCCCGTACCTGATGATTGCCTTTTACTATGTATATGTCATCTTTAAAGACTACTTACTTAACCTAAAGATACCCCGACTGGAAGCCGGGGAACTAACGAATATGCGCTACGATAAGAAGTTCCCGCTTTTCCTGTATTACGACCCTTTTGGAAGAAGGCACAAATTTTCCGTAAGAAAGGCCGCACATTTAATCCATTACCTGAAAAAGGGTGACATTATCTTGAGACGCCATGAAAACTACCTTGATTCTTTACTCCTTACCCAAGCAAGCTATTTTACCCATGCAGGAATCTGCAGCGGCTTTAATAGCAGGGGCTTGCCCATTATCGTTCATGCTATTGGGAAAACAGGAGTGGATCATGCAAACTATTATGACTTTATGCGGTGCGATGATGTAGCCATACTTCGGTTAGGTGCAGAAATAATAAAAAATGATCCGGGAGAAACTAAACCCTCTATGCTTACTGTAAAAGGTGTTGGTATGCAACAGGTAAAGGAGGAGTTGATGGCGAACAAAGGCACGTCGGTGAAAGGAGTACCCTCTTCTTTGAAATTATTTGAACAAGTTAAAGGAAACGGCAAACAAAAAGCTACAGAAAGTGGCAAGCCTCTACTTGAAAAAATGATTGAAGATGAGGTACCGCTAATTGAAAAAACTACCTCGCCACGCATTGGTGAGCGCCAGATAAAGCTTTTTAAGAATTTACAATGTAAAACATGTTATGACATTTCAGACTGTATAGATGTAGTTACCGACATGTTCAAGATCTATTACAAACGGCCTTATGATTATTTGTTCAACTTTAGGGATGTGAATACCTTGAGTTGTGTGGAGTTTATCTGGTACTGTTACAAATGCCTGTACCCCTGGCATAATGTAATGGAAAATAAAGCTCATTGGTTTAAAGAATATGGACCACTAAAAGTTGAAGCCGATGTTGTACTTCCTGATGCATTTATAAACTCTGGTGCATTCGACCTGGTATATACTAGCGTTACCCAACACGGAAAAACACTTGACAAAGAGGAATTAAAAGAATATATTCCAATTCACCTTACGAGGTTCAGCAAATTTCACAAAGACAATTTCTTATGGCAAACAGGGCTGTGCAGCATTGCGTTGATGGTATATTTTGCTATCAATAGATCCAATAGATCTAAAGAGGAATAACATCACCTATTACAGGTATATTTAAAGTAACCCGGCAAGGTAATTTCTTCAAGGCTTTCACCGGTTCTTCCAGGCCTTCATAAGCTAAATGGAAAGTACCATAATGCATAGGTAAAAGTGTATCAGCGCCTGTTTGAATACAAGCTTCAATGGCCTCTTTTGGTGACATATGGTTTGGAGTCATAAACCATGAAGGCTTATATGCCCCTATACCTAATATGGCGATATTTGGCTCAAATGCCTTCATCATAGAAAAATGATCACCTTTTCCTGAATCACCGCCGTAATATATCGTTCTGGTTTTATCATCTTTTACTTTTATTATGAAGCCACCCCACAACGAGGTATTGTAACCTGTATCCACACGTTTGCAATAATGTCTTGTTGGTACAAAAGTAATTTCCGGAGAATGAGCAGGTAAAGGATATACTTCAAACCAGTCGGCACAATATATCCCACATTTCGGGTTCCCTGTATACCTACGTATTATTTTATCCATTCCAAGACCGGTAAGTATAGTGACCCCCTTATTCTGTTTTACAAGCAATTGCAATGATCGCTTATCCAGATGGTCTGCATGATCATGAGATATCAAAATATAATCAATAGAAGTAAAATAAGACGGATCAATTGGCATTTTGGAATGCCTTTTATAGACACTTGAGTTATAAAATTGCGGATCAATCAATATCCGCTTCCCTTCGATATGCAGGTAGAAAGATGCATGCCCAAGCCAAATCATTACATCTTGTTTCTCTAAAAAAGCATTGTTGTGATGTAATGTTACAGGAGTGCGATGAAAATAATTACGCAGCAGATAATAAAGATGCCCTGGCATCCATTTTAGTATATCTACATAGTTTTGATAAAAGGGATGTTCATGGTTTACAAATCTGCCTTTCCTGTCCATAGGTGTTCCTTTCCATTCCTTAGGATAATTGTATTTCCTGTTACGGCAGTTTTTTTTGAAAAAAATTGGAGGCGCAGGTCTTACAGAAACGATTCTGGCAAGGATCAACAATCCCCCAATAGTGATAATAATATTTGCAACTAGCCTTAGCATATTATGATGCTTGTTTTATTGACAAAGCAGTAACGGGTAGACCTTTTGCCATCTAATCTACAGCTGAAAAATCATTTTTGCAATGATACTTCAGCGCAGGCTCACGACTCAGGAAGCATAATGCTCTCCTGCTAAAAATTCATGATCTATGTAATCAAAAACAATTAGCAATCTTAGTAGTATAAGATGAAGATCAGGGCATAAGCTTGCAACTTTATGAACTCCCTGCAGATTTAAATGAATCAACCCTAAAGTACATCTTCCAAAACGGCATACAAAATGGGTGCTACTATAAAAAAAAGAGGCTGAACTTCTTCAACCTCTACCTTCAAATAGCCTATTTGATTATCATTGTTTATCAAAGCCTTCGTAAAGAGTCAGTTCGCCGTTATACGCTATAACTTTTTTGACTGTTTTTTCATCTTCCAGGTGAAGTACATAAAAAACGTCAGCATTTTCATGAATTTCCTGTACCAAGTTAATCTTGTAATTGCCATATCCACTTCTCTTTATCGACTTTTGTAGGTGCTTAGGCATTTTATCCTCAGTGTAAGATAACATATCGCGAAGCCAACGACCTTTCTTTGTATATACCACGGTTGTCTTCACATTATCGCGGTCAAAGTATGCGGTGATGACATCTTTATCCTGAACCCACGTTACGTCATCGCCGTCCCTAAAGTGGGAGGTAAATTTTTTAACTGCCTTTTGACCAGCTTTCGTAGTCATCATTGATGCTTTGCTATACCGGGCAGCACTAGCTGTGGTTTTACTAGTTGAAACACTCTCCTCGGTTGGTAATGCGGCCTTTGCTAAAAATTGAGCATCTGCAGAAGAAATAGAACCCAACACGATAGCTGTGATGGCTAAAATTTTAAACTTTTTCATTTTCAATTTTTTAATTAGTTAGTGAATGGTGATCGGCGCCTTGATCATGATGTAAAGGTGGAAGAATGCAGAGGCGATATCAACCGTTCATTGACTGATCTTTCTACCGTTTATTACAATAATGAACAGGTGTTTAAACTGTTTAGAAGGCAGTAAACAATGCGGTAATTTACCTGCACTACCAGTAGTTTATCATGTAAAATGATCAAAACCAATGGTTAGTGTAAAGAAGGTATATATTCGGTGGTTTCACTGTGAACAGAAAAAAATCGCCTAAAATAGGTGTTATTTGAACTACAAATTGATCATTGGCCAGAAGCTAATAGCATTCGTGAAATTGTCAAACAGGCTAAATGGGCGATATATACCAACTGCCATTGCCTTTACCTTGATGCTGGCTTCTAAATGGCTTAAGATATTTGGCAACTATATCATTTCGTTGCCTTAAAAACTATCACTTCCACTTTTCTGATAAAAGTTTTACTTTCATAAGAAGGAATTGAAGCATAACTGTGACAAAAACTGATCGTCCAAAACTGGAACTTAATAGAACTTTTTCGTTGTTCGGGCTGAGATAAGCAATATAAGATTGCGGATAATCCTCCTATCAAAAACCTACTTCGCTAATAGATAGAACTTGTAATGTAAGAAAGACACCGGAAGAGCTGATTTCTCAATGCGGATTCACTTATAAACTTATGTTCTATGAATAAGGATAAAATCGTTTTAGTGGACGATCATGTACTATTGCGATGCGGTTTGGCTACACTCGTTATCAACCTGGGCTATGAAATCATGTATGAATGCAGCAACGGCAAAGAATTAACGGAAAAAGTAGATAAGCATAATGCCCCTGATCTTGTGTTAATGGACATAAATATGCCTGTAATGGATGGCTACGAAACCACCACGTGGCTTAGTAAGAACTATCCTTTAGTGAATGTACTTGCACTAAGCATGTACGACGACGAGAATGCAATCATCAGGATGATCAGGAACGGGGCGAAAGGATATATTTTAAAAGACTGTAGCCCACAGGAACTTGGTAAGGCTATCAACGCTGTTCTTACAAATGGCTTTCACTATTCGGAAAAGGTAACCGGGAAAGTCATTCATTCTATTAGAGAAATGGACAAAGATGACAGTACCACTAAACAGGTACTAAATCTGAATGAAAAAGAAATAGAGTTTTTGAAATATGCTGCTACAGAAATGACTTATAAAGAGATAGCACTACAGATGCATCTCAGCCCGCGCACAATAGATGGCTACCGCGACCAACTTTTCGAGAAACTTAAACTAAAAAGCAGGGTTGGATTGGTATTGTTTGCAATAAAACAAGGCATCATTCAAATAACGTAACCAGTGGTTATGAAACCTGGATGAATACAATACACAAACAGTTAAAAGTCAGGCATTGTGTTAGCTCCTGTTTATCATTCAATTCTTTTTGCCAGGGTTCTAATACCGTTTATCTTGTTCATTTCACGGTCATGAAAGGTAAATACACCCTATAAAACGTAGTTAATCTACTGTTGTTTCCCCCTCTCCTGTTTTAGAAGATTTGTTTCATAAAACCAATCATTATGAGACAGATTAACAAGTATCATGTTTACACCTGCATCTACTTCATGTACAGGCGTATATACAGAAAATCATTGCTGTTATTTTTTGGATTGTTGTCACTGATGTGCTTGCACGCTCAGCAGAACAATCTGAATGGCAATTGGCGGGGCATCTTATTTACAGATGGTGATAGCACTGCCTATCGGATTAATCTTTCTTTTAACGGCAACAAGCTTGTGAGCTTAACCAACGACTTCGGCAGTAAAAATTGGTTCAAATCAAAACATTTGAAATGTTTCACCGAAACAGCGGCCACTACTTTGTCGGGAATAAGAAGGAAAGACGGCCATGTACGAACGGATCAGTATACAATTACAACTGTCGATCCAGAAACGGCATCCATCAACTGGCTCAGGGAGAGCAAAGCATCTGACGAAAGAGGCAAGAAGATTAAAAACAACTATAGCATAGTTGCCACAGGGTATATCCAAAAAGACATGCCGTAGGCGCCGCCTAAAGACCAGCTTTCTCTTAAGGTTTAAATAATCCATTCTCAAAGCCAATGTCATGAAACTAGCTCTTTATGAGGTCATTGCTACCGCATTGGCTCTAATATTCAACTGCCATGTAGAATTGTTTCATCCGATTGGACACAGGAGCCAATTTATCCTTTTATCAAAAAGGTTTCGAACATGGATAGTTCTTGCAAAAAAGGTATTGCAACCATCAAAATAATATTAAAATGAAAGGAATAATATTCATTCCCGATATCACGGGATTTACAAATTTTGTTAGCAGTATAAATATCAATACGGGAATGCTCATCACACAAACGCTGCTACAAGAAATAATGGAACATAATACACTTAAAATGGAGGTGTCGGAGATTGAAGGTGATGCTATTTTATTCTATAAAATTGGAGAGCCCATTCCTCTCGCCGAACTATTTATAGCCTTCAAACAAATGCAGGCAGCTTTCAATTACCGGTATGCGGCATTTAAAACGAAGTTCAACTTACAGGTGAAGCTTTCGCTAAAGACCATTGTACACTATGGAGATATCATCTTGTACAGCATTCACGGCTTTAATAAACTTTATGGAGAAGCCATCATTGAAGCACATCGACTGCTTAAAACTGGAAATCCTGCAGCAGGGTATATACTTGTCACAGAAGATTATACAAAAGCCCTGCATTTAAATGTTTCTGACCTGCTGGTACCTGGAGACACAGCTAGCAAATACCCATCTTCACTAACCGTCGGAATAACAAAAATTGCTTACCAGGTATATCCAAATATGAAAAGCCATATAGTTCTTGAATCCTGATTTTGGGGATGCATGAACCAACAATGCCTTTTGTATGCATGGAACTGCATCCTCTAAGTTCCTGAACCCTCTGTTTACAGTACCCTTCGCAGCACAATGTGTCGTACTTTTAAGCCCAAACACTACGTACACATGGGCAAGGCCTTCTATTTAACCATCATCTTATTTACATGCTTATCATCTGCTGCTGTAGCGCAAAAGACAACAGCTAAAGGCGCAAAGAAGACATCCGCTAAACCTGCACCAACATCCAGCTTCAAAATTGATTACGAGAAGTTCAAGCTGGCTAATGGACTGGAGGTGATCTTTCATATAGACCGATCTGATCCTGTGGTGTCGGTAGCGCTTACTGCGCATGTTGGTTCTGCACGCGAAAAAGAAGGCCGTACCGGCTTTGCTCACCTGTTCGAGCATTTGTTGTTCCTGGAGTCTGAGAACCTGGGCAAGGGTGGGTTGGATGCTATGAGTGCACGCATAGGTGGTGCAGGCGCCAATGGCTCTACCAGCAGGGACCGCACCAACTATTATCAAACGGTGCCTAAAGATGCACTGGAGAAAATGATATGGGCCGAAGCCGATAAACTTGGCTGGTTCATCAATACCGTTACCGAACCTGTATTGGCGAAGGAAAAGCAGGTAGTAAAAAATGAGAAACGCCAAGGTGTAGACAACCAGCCTTATGGTCATACACGTTATGTGATTGACAAGCACCTGTACCCTGCCGACCACCCGTACAACTGGCAGGTAATCGGCTCTTTGGAAGACCTGCAAAATGCTACGCTGGCCGATGTAAAAGAATTCTTCAACAGGTGGTATGTACCCAATAATGTAACACTGGTAGTAGCAGGCGATTTTGATAAAGCGCAGGCAAGAAAATGGGTGGAAAAGTATTTTAATGAAATAAAGAAAGGCGAACCCGTACAGCCGTTGCAAAAGCGGCCGGGTGTAGTAAAAGAAATCAAACGCCTATACCATGAAGATAACTTTGCGCGCCTGCCTGAACTAAATATGGCATGGGTATCAGTGGAGCAATATCATCCTGATTCTTATGCCCTGGAAGTTCTGTCTGAATATCTTTCTGATGGAAAAACAGCGCCGTTGTACCAGGTGCTGGTGGAAGACAAGCAACTGGCTCCGCAGGTAAGTATGTCTAACTATACTTCTGAACTGGCTGGCCAGCTACAGCTTCGGGTACGTGCCTTTGCAGGCAAAGACCTCGACGATGTTTCTAAAGCAATTTTTGAAACATTTGCCCGGTTTGAAAAAGAAGGTATCTCACAAAAAGATCTTGATAGGATAAAGGCTGGGCTGGAAACGCAATTTTATAATTCACTTTCCAGTGTACAAGGTAAAGGCTTCCAGTTGGCGCAGTACAATATTTTCACAGGCAATCCTGGCTTTATTTCTAAAGACATACAAAATACGCTGGCCGTCACCACGGCAGATGTGGTACGTGTATACAACAAATACATTCGCAACAAGCCATACGTAGCCACCAGCTTTGTACCAAAAGGCAGGCTGGACCTGGCACTGGAGCATTCTATAAAAGCAGATGTGGTTGAAGAACAGATAGTACAGGGAGCGGAGGACAAGGTAGATCCTAATATTGTTGCTACCTACCAGCGTACTCCGTCTTCTTTCGACCGCAGCAAGGAACCTCCTTATGGTCCTAAGCCAGAAATAAAGATCCCTGCTATTTGGAACCAAATATTACCCAATGGCACCAGGGTGTATGGCATACAGAACAACGAGGTACCGCTGGTACAGGTTGAACTGGTTATAGACGGGGGGCAGTTGATGGAGGACACTGCAAAACCTGGTGTAGCCAATATGGTAGCACGTATGCTTACCCAGGGCACCAGGACAAAAACACCACAACAATTGGAAGAAGCCATTAAGCAATTGGGTGCTACCATCAATGTAACTGCCGGCACTGAAGATGTGACGGTAAGGGTAAATACGCTGGCGCGCAATTATCCTGCTACGCTAAAATTGGTAGAAGAAATACTGCTTGAGCCGCGGTGGGATGCTAAAGAATTTGAACTGCAAAAACAGAATGTTGTTAGCCAGCTACGCCAGCAGGAAGCTAATCCTACAGCCATTGCGCAAAACCAGTACAACCTGCTTATTTATGGCAGAAACAACATCAGGTCGCGCAACCTGCTAGGTACTATCGAGTCTGTCAACGTACTCACTATTGATGATCTGAAAGCGTATTACAACAAAAGCATCTCTCCTTCAGTAGCACGTATGCACATAGTAGGTGCGGTTAATAAAAACCATGCAGTAAAAGCAATCACAGGTTTAGCCACAAGGTGGAAAAACAACCGGGTAGAAATTCCTGCATACCCGGCACCGCAGCCACCAGCAAAGTCTGTTGTATATTTTTATGATGTACCCGATGCAAAACAGTCTGTGATCCGTTTTGGTTATCCAGCTCTTGCTGCTACACACCCTGATTATTATCCCGCTTCCATCATGAACTATATACTTGGCGGTGGTGGCTTTGCATCGCGCCTTACACAGCAATTGCGTGAAGGGAAAGGTTATACCTATGGTATCAATTCAGGCTTTTCCGGAACGGCGACACCGGGACCTTTTACCATTGCCAGCAGTGTACGTACAAACGTTACATTAGAGTCAGCGCAACTGGTAAAGGAAATACTACAGGAGTACGGTAATACATTCACAGAAAAAGACCTGGAGACAACCAAGAGCTTTTTGATAAAAAGTAATGCACGCGCTTTTGAAACGGCAAATGCAAAACTGAACATGCTCGGGAACATCAGTAAGTACGGATGGAAGTACGATTACGTAAAAGAGCGCGAACAGGTAGTAGAGAACATGACGGTAGACCAGGTAAAAAAACTTGCGCAGAAATACCTTGATCCAAACAAGATGATATGGCTGGTAGTGGGTGATGCAAAAACACAACTACCACGGTTGAAAGATCTTGGCTTTGGTGAGGTAGTAGTGGTTGGTAAATAGAAGCGACTGATTAAGGTTATGTTCAGATTGAATCCAACTACCGGGGCGATAACATCTAGATTTAGAGTGGAATTACCTGCTAAATTTTATATATAAAAAAGAAAGGTCGAAGCTGTATACTTCGACCTTTCTCTATTTATTGAGCAGCAATTGAAATTCAACTCTTTTGCCGCCCCTGCAGTTTCTATTAAGCCTTTTCTTCAGAAGCCTCGTAGTTCACATGACTTTCAGCTATACCTGTTAGCAAAAGGTCTGTTTGCTTTTCCTCTTCCAAAGTAGTGTGCAGTAATTGTTGCGCTTCAGTAAGTCCAAGCGTTTCAGCAAGCTGAGCAAGACCACCATAAGTAGCGATCTCGTAGTGCTCTACTTTTTGCGCAGCGAATATCAATCCTACATCTCTAGTTGCGGTATTGGAATCTGTGTCAGAGATAATCCCTTCTCCTTCTTTAATGATACCTTCTATTGCTTCGCAAGTTTTTCCTTTTGCCTTTTCACCCAACAATTCAAATACTTTCTCCAGGCGTTCGATTTGCTGTTCGGTCATTGTAAGATGGCTTTCAAAAGCATTCTTCAACTCATCTGAAGTTGCTGCCTTCTTCATTTTAGGTAGTGTTTTCGCGATCTGTTTTTCAGCATAGTAGATGTCTTTTAGTTCGTCTACAAAAAACTCTTTCAGCAGAGAATTTGCTGCACCAGCACCAGCGTTTTTTCCGGCTATTTTCTTTGAATCCATGATTGATGTTTTTTGCTGTCTACCAGAAATTACCATACCAACCCTGAAAAAAAGATAATCCTAGAAACTTGTTCAAGCAGTGCATTTGAACATCAATGGTAAGTGCAACAGGAGGTATGAAAACTTTATTACAAGGAATTTTTTAACACCTCCTAACCATGGTAAATTGGGGATTTATAGCGGCATCCTTATCTTCCACTTTGTTACCACCTGCTAGCAATTAAAGTTTTATATTAACATAACATACCTCATCATTATGCGAATAGTTATTGTGTTTCTTCTACTGGTTCCATCGCTGCTTTCCATTGGTCAAACAGCGCCAACAACTAAATTCCATTCAATGCTGGAATCTTATTTCCAGGAGTACCTGGAACTGAATCCTTCAGTAGCTACCTCTTTAGGCGACTACAGGTACAACGACAAGTTGGAAAACAACCTCAGTCAAACCTATAGGACCAAGACACAAAATATGTATCGCCGCTACCTCGACTCTCTGAAGGCATACAATCCACAAAAGTTATCAGCCAGGGACCAGCTGAGCTACAAGATCTTCAAGTACGATCTTGAAAGAGGTTTAGAACGAGCAAAATACCCTACGCACCTCACGCCTATCAGCCAGATGGGCGACTTCCGCTTGTCGTTTTCGCAGCTGGGTGGCGGCACAGGAAATCATCCATTCAAAACAATGAAAGATTTTGAAGACTTCATTAAACGTATGGATGCCTTTTCGGCTATTACCGATACAGCTATTGCTAATATGCGTAAAGGCATTGCAGCAAAGCGGGTGCTTCCAACCATTGTTGTGCAAAAGGTGATACCACAGGTGAAGGCAATGCTGGTTGACTCTATTCCTTCAAGTCTTTTTTATAACCCTATCAAGAATATACCAGCAAGCATCACTTCAACAGATAAAGAGCGAATTACACAGGCTTACACAAATGCTATTAAACAAAAAATTCTACCTGCTTACCAAAGACTACATACATTTCTTGAAAAGGAATATCTACCAAAGACAAGAGAAAAAGTAGGATTACTTGCTCTTGATGGTGGCAATGAAGGATATGCGTTCCTGGTGAAGTCGTACACAACTACTGACCTTACACCTGCTGAAGTATTTGCCATTGGTGAGAAGGAAGTGAAAAGGATACATGCAGAAATGGAACAGGTAAAACAGCAGGTAGGCTTTATCGGTGACTTGAAAGCGTTTCTAAAATATGCTTTGGAAGATAAAAAGTTCTACCCCTTTAAAGAAGATGAGGAAGTGGTAGCTGCATACAACCAGGTGTATGACCGCATTAAGCCGCACATTTCGAAGTTGTTCAATATGGTGCCTAAAACAGCTTTTGAGATACGACCTGTAGAGAAATATAGGGCCGCAGCAACGGCAGCACATTATATGCGCGGCACAGTTGATGGATCACGCCCCGGTATATTTTATTTTCCTGTAGCTGACGCAAAAAAATATCATTACTGGAGAATGGAAGACCTATTCCTGCACGAAGCTATTCCCGGTCATCACTACCAGATATCACTGCAGATAGAAAATCCTGACATCCCGGGTTTTCAAAAAACAGGAGCATATGGAGCGTATGTAGAAGGCTGGGGATTGTATGCTGAGCGACTAGGTTCGGAACTGGGACTATACACAGATCCTTACCAACGGCTTGGACAATTGTATGGAGAGATACATCGTGCTATACGATTGGTGGTAGATGCAGGTATACACTACAAAGGCTGGACGAGAGAACAAGCCATTCAATACAGCCTGGACAATGAGCCTATAACAGAAGCCAATGCCATACAAGAAATAGAGCGTTACATTGTTATGCCCGGTCAAGCACTCAGCTATAAGATCGGCGAGTTAAAAATCCTGGAGATGAGACAAAAAGCCGAAAAGGAACTTGGTAATAAATTTGATGTACGCGCTTTCCACGATGAAGTATTGAAAGATGGAGCAATGCCGCTCCAGATCTTTGAAGCAAAAATGAATAGCTGGATAGAGCGGTCAAAATAGCCTGAGCTTGTCATCTCTTATCTGCATACATCGGTTTTATTGCATGAGCTGTTTGCCGCTGCTTATGCTACTATAAAAGGATAAGACGACATTGAATATTGATCAAGAACTTAATAGTATAACCTTTTTCCTACGCACGTTATTTACATGATGTGCGTTGGAAATAATGTTTCAGATATTACTGCTGATGCATTTAGTAGATGATGTACAAGCAAGTTGTTTTAGAAGCGTACCTGGTAGCCAGCCATAACATCCAGCTGTCCCATTGATACATTGTTCTCATAAGCCTGGCGCAAAAATCCAGCGTGGAGAGTAACATAATTCCTCTTCCATACACGATGCTGAAAATTAACTGTTGCCTGCTTTGAGTGTAACCTGCTTTTGTTGTTGAACTGGATATTAGTAGCACGATCATCAGGAGATATACCTGAACCTAATGATATGCCCACATAATCATCAGCACCTTTTAGATAGTACCTGCCAGTGAAATTAAAAGTTTGTGCACTGCTATTTACATTAGGTGATACATACATCCGGGCGCCAAATAAAAACTTCTTGTAGTACTTGCCGGCATACAGCGTATACAGCCATGTAGTATTATCAAAATGAAGATAACGTACGCCTGCTTCAGCTTCAAAACCGCGTGGCAGATTTGCAATTAATGAAAGCCCACCCCTTGAACGAGGGAATACACGATCACCAGGAGAGTAACCAAAATTTACATAACTGTAGAACGTCTTATTAATGCGTGGATAAGCTTCCAGTTCTGCTTGCCAGCCGTTGGTACCATACCTCTTTGCATAATGTATACTTCCTGTAATTGGCCCAAATGAACTTTGCCTTGTATAGGCAACACTTGCCATATGCCATGGCTGATTAGGAAGATTATCAAGATGTGAAAAGTTGTAACGGACAGCTACACTATTAACTGCCATTGCATCTTTGATGGATGTTGCTAGTGCATTTGCAGCGGGATGATGTTGACTTTGTTTTGTAACCTGTTCAATCACCTGCCATGCTTCCTGGTATTGTTTAAGCCCTTGCAGAATACCAGCTTTTTTTACCAGCAGATCAACTGAAGTGGGATAGACAGCAAGTCCTTTGTTACAAACTTCCAGGGCCAACTGTTGATGACCGTTCCATACCTCAAGGTCAGTATAAGCTAAATATGCATCTTCATGCAAGGGCGCATAAGCCAGTACATGCTTCAAATGAAAACGGGAAGAATCGTATTGTTTATCCCATGCATACAGCCTGCCCAAAAACACCTGTATATCTGCATTGAAAGGTGCTAACGATAACGCTTGCGTTGCCAGTGCTTTTGCCTTCACATGATCCTTCTGATCAAATGCTGCACTTCTTGCTTCATGAAATAATTCACTGGCTGTAGGTACAGGCTGCTGGGCCTGTAGTACACCAGCCACGTATATAGCAGAAAATATTAGCAGCATTCTTAATTTCATTGCGTCTTCACCTCTTTGATGTTTTAAATCATGAATAGAACTTAACTCGTCTTTTTATTCAGACCAGTCCTTGTCATTTCACCCCAGCTTGATTTATTTCTTATTTTATCTACATAGCCTCTTACACCACTCCACACAACAAAAGGATGAAATACAAAAGGCTCCGTCAGCGCTGTTAAGAACAGCTTCTTTATTTCAGCAGGTTTTTTATACTGGTTATAGGTTCGCACTTCCATGTAAACAGCAAATGTCGAATACAAGTAGCCAAAAGAAATGATGAAAATTAGAAAAGCGAAAAAGGTTTGCCAGTAAATCAATTTCAATATGGCCATGATGAAGAAAGCAACAATGCCAATGAACTCAACACCAGGCGCACACATTTCAAAGAAAAACCAGTAAGGATAACTTAATATTCCAAGTATACCGAAGCGTGGGTTAAAGAACATCTTTTTATGCAACCACAATGTTTCAATCGTGCCTCTTGTCCAGCGGTTGCGTTGCCTGCCGAGTATCTTGTAGTTATTGGGTGCTTCTGTCCAACAAAGCGGATCAGGAATGAAAGCAACTTTATAAGGCAGTTTCTTTTCCTCCATGTAACGCCGCATCCTCACTACCAACTCCATGTCTTCGCCTACCGTTTTATGATTATATCCACCAGCTTTAATTGCTATCTCTTTATCAAAAGCACCGAACGCACCAGAAATAAGAAGCAGTCCATTCAGCTTACTCCACGCCATGCGTCCCAACAAGAAAGCCCTAATATACTCAAGCGCCTGTATGCGCGGCAGGTATTGATCTGGCAGGTTCACCTTTACAAGTTTACCATTTTCTATTTCACAAGAATTAGCAATACGAACCACGCCACCTGTAGCTATTACTTTATCCCCAGTAGATTCCAGGAATGGCTTCATCAACTTTAGCAATGCATCCTGCTCCAGCACACAATCCACATCGATACATACGATGTAATCATTGGTGGCTATGTTTATTCCAACATTTAGAGCATCCGCTTTTCCGCCATTTACTTTATCCACCACTACCAGTTTCTTGTGTACAGGGTTCTTACTTTGGTAAACACCCCTCACCTCTTTAGTCGGTATTTTATAAGAAACAAAATAATTGATCTTCTCCAATTCATATGCTGTAATCAACTGCTGCAGGCTATCATCTTTGCTGCCATCATTAATTATGATGAGTTCAATATTGTTGTAATAAATTGACAATAGCGACCTGACATTTTCAATGATATTTAAGCCTTCATTGTATGCAGGCGCAAGAATACTTATAGATGGAGCATAAGGTGAAACGGCTAAAAGATTATAATCTATAAAGCTGTTTTTATTAGCATATTCTTTTATTGCACCTACTGATATGATAGCTATTGAAATATAACACAGCAGCTGCACGGAAGAGTAGATAAAAATAGCCAACGTCACAAAATCCCATATGGTCATTGACCAATTCATACCGCTATAGATTTTACCTGCAGGTATACATCTTCATTTACCTGAAATTGTATTTTATCTGCATTGTAAGACATGTTATATAAACCTGCGGTAGAGTTATAACCAATGGTGGCAAGCGTTTTAATAGCCTGCATACGCACAGCTTCATCAGTATGATACAGGCAATGAGCAGCCTCGGCTGAAACCTGGTGCTGCCGGTAATGCTCCGCCAGTTTTAGAGCGAATTGGATCACTGAAACATTTTTAGAAGACAACCACTTACCCAGTTTAGGTATCTCTTTGAAGTCTTCATTACGTAATAGTTCAAGCAGTTTTAGTTGCTGGAACGCAGTGATAGGATATGAAACGATATCAAGAAAACGCAATCCATTGAAGCCATACCATTTTACCATGGCAGACTGCGCTTCAATGCGCACATCAGGATCTTTAGAGTTGGTATACCTGTATATCTTCTGCAACAGGTGTCGCTGCTCCATAGTACACAATTCATGAATTCCCTGGCACTGAATGTGCGGCTGGCTATCATCTAATTTTTTTGTGGATTCTTCGTGCAGGCCCAACTGGTAAAACAGCTGAACAATATTATCAGCAACACTTCCTAAAAATGTTCTTTTACTACTTATTAATTCATCAATAGCTACCTGGCGTGCAGAAGCATTTTTAAGTAATTTCCTGAACCTGGCAGGCACTTTTATTTCGGATTCTTCTTCAGATATAATCTGAATAATCCATTGGTCAATATGTTCTTTTATTCTATTCTTAAATAAGGTTTTTTTATTCTTTATATATAATGAATAAAAAGTAGCAATTACAGTGATGAGTGTAGCCAGTATAAAAAAGGAAGCTGCTGTATATAAGCTTGCAGGATCGAGCAGCTTTTCTATTAGCCCAGAACCTGCATGCATCACAATCATTGGGTTACGTTTTTCACCTTGTTAAAAAAGTATCTTAACTGGCAATGGCTGGACTTGTAAGGCGATTGATATGAGAAGACAGCTGCTGAATATTGAACGGCTTTGAAATATAATGATCTGCTCCAAGCTTCACTGCTTCATCCACCACACCTTGTTGCCCCATTGCCGATAAAACAATAACGGGAACAGGCTGAATTTGTTGTTTTACCATTCCAACAATCTCAAGCCCCGAAATGTAAGGCATCATAATATCTACAATGATGAGATCAGGATTTTGAGCCTTTATTTTCTCAACGGCATCCCGGCCGTCTTTGCTACAAATAACATCATGGCCTTCTTTCTTTAGGCACAACTCCATCATTCGTAAAATGAGCGAGTCGTCTTCAGCAATCAAAATTTTCATATTAGGGGGTGTTAGGGTTTTAAAAAAGAATATTGTTACGCAAATTCATACTGGTCATGCAGCACTACATCTTTATTGGCTTCAATATATTCTAAGGCTTCTGCACGTATATCATTAAGAACATTTATGCATTTATCTATTTCAGAAAAATCTCTTTCCGCTGCAAGCTTTTCAATTCGTATGGTTATCTCGGATACACGGCTTACCTCCAGGTTGGCACATAATCCCCTGAACGAATGAGCTGCATATTTTATATTCTCCTGCTCCCTGTCTTCCGCGGCTTGAACCAGCCTATCAAACGTATCGTTGATGTGTTCAGCTATCTTGTTCATAAATTCGCAGTAGATCTCCTCGTCTTTTCCTAACCGATCGAATAAGGCAGGCAAATTCATAATAGCCGCAGGGGAATATGATTGTTTATTAGTTCTTGGAATCACACCTGGTTGTTTATTTCCAAACCTTTCAATGGCTTGCACGAAATCATCGAAACGAGCAGGCTTACTTAAGTAATCATCCATTCCCATTGCAATGCATTTTTCTTTATCACCTTTCATTGCATTTGCCGTAAGACCAATGATATGAATATGCTTATCCTGGTCTTTTTCACTTTCTCTTATTTTACCCGTAGCCACATATCCATTTATCTTAGGCATCTGCACATCCATGAAGATGATATCGAACTCTTCCTCTTCAAAAGCCTTTACAGCTTCAAAACCATTATTAGCAATAGTAACAGAATGACCAAGCCGGCTAAGCATATTAACTGCTACTTCCTGGTTAATGGTATTATCTTCTGCCACTAAAATTCTGAAACTGCCTGCAGGTTTGTTAGCTGCAAGTTCCTTATCCAAAATCAGCACACCCTGTTCAGCAGGTTGATCTCCTGATAATAAAATACTTTGGATGCTATCCAACAAATCTGATTGGCTAAAAGGTTTTGAGAAAAATGCATGCACACCCAGTTCTGCAAAACGCTCTCTATCGCTTTTCTTGTGCGACATAGAAACAACAATGATGCGCTGGTTCTGTAAAAGATTAGAAGCTATGATCTCTCTTGCAGTTACAAAACCGTCCAACTTGCCAGCTAGTGTTATACCTAACAATACCAGGCAATATGGATCCTTTTGTTGAGCAGCTTTCTTAAGTTCAAATATGGCGCTTTCACCGGTTGATACTACAGTTCCGCGCATCCTGAATTGCTGGATAAGCTGAAGGGTATGATTGCCAGCATTCTTATTTTTTTCTACTATTAATATGCGCTTGCCATCCAATGCAGCATCAGCAAAAAAGCGCGACCTGATCTGGGTATTTTGTACAGTCACTTGAATGGTGAAATGGAAAGTGCTTCCCTCTCCTACCTTGCTCTCCACCCACACATTTCCACCCAATAGTTCTACCAGTCGTTTGGTAATGGCAAGACCAAGGCCTGTGCCGCCGTACTCCCTTGTAGTAGAATTATCTGCTTGGGTAAATTCATTAAATATCGCTGTCAGTTTTTCAGGCGCAATACCTATACCTGTATCGGAAACGCGGAAGTGAATTACCGCTTCATTGTTGCTGTGCAGTGTCTGCAAATTCGCCTGCACGATCACCTCTCCCTGCTCAGTAAACTTTATAGCATTAGAAACAAGGTTAGTGAGTATCTGCTGCAGTCGCAAGGCATCACCAAACAACAGGTCTGGCACTTGTTGGTCTATAGAAAATATAAGCTCCAAGTCTTTCAATGAAGCTTTTAATCCAAGGCCCTGTAGTGCTTCTGAAACTTCATCGCGTAAGGAGAAATTGATAGGAGAAAGTTCCAGTTTGCCTGCATCTATTTTTGAGAAATCAAGGATATCATTAATAAGCTCCAACAATATCTTAGAAGAAGATTGAATGTTTTTTAGGAAATGCTTTTGCTGCAGGTCAAGCTTACTTTGTAAAACAAGTTCCGTCATTCCAATCACGCCATTCAACGGTGTGCGGATTTCGTGGCTCATATTGGCCAGGAACTCACTTCTTGCTTTTACAGATTCTTCTGCTTTATTTTTTGCGGCTATCAAGTCAGCTTCAGCCTGCTTTAGTAGAGTGATGTCGCTCATAGAACCAACCCTTCGTACCGGAATGCCAGCTGGTGAATACAAAATAAAACCACGGCTTAAGATGTTTGCATAGCTACCATCCGCCTTTTGGAACCGGTATTCAGCCACCCAATCTGCTTTTTTAGCTTCGTATGCAGCATTTATCAGTTCAAGAAATTCCGGCAGGTCATCCGGGTGAACCTTACTCTTCCACCATTCTACATTTACAATGATATTATCTACAGGGTAATCAAAGGAACGATTCAACTCTTCGCTAAACCACGAGGTACCGTCTTGTATATTGATGTCATAAATAATATCCCTGGAAGCTTTAAATGCATACTCAAATCTTTCGTTCTTTTGACGCATCAATTCTGCAGATACAATTTCTTCAGTCACATCACGAAAAGTGCCCACCAACTTAGTAGGATTACCTGCATTGTCTACAATTAATTTAGGTTCAGAACGTAACCAAACCCAATGCCCCTGTTGGTGCTTGAATCTATAGGTAATGGAATGGGTGCCTTTTTTAAACAACTTGTCTATTTCTTCCTTTGCTCTTAGCTTATCCTCCGGGTGAATATGCTTGCTGTGCCACCCGGACAACAAGCATTCCTCTCTATCGTAGCCAAGAATAGAAGTTACATTGTCACTAATAAAAAGAATTCTGAAATCGCCTCCTGGCTCACAGTGATAGATAATGCCGGAGCTATTGGCAACTACCAACTCCAGGTTATCCTGCGTAGTTTGTAGAACAGCTTCTACCTGCGATTGCTTCTCTATTACCGTTTTTTGCTGCTTGTTTAATCGTAGGTTATAACCGATTAATAGAATGCTCATGATGGCTAAGGCGACTACCACATCATCAACAGGGGAATCCTGGTACCTGTGAAAAAACTGCACGATGGCCTCCGTCCAATTGTACTCTACCGAAAGGGTAAACAAGAGTACAACCACGCCCACAATTATCAAAAGGTGCCTTGATAAGTATGGCTTTAGTTTTTGGATCAGGTGACGGTTAAACATAGGTAATGCAATTTAACCGTGTGAAATCATCAGAAATTGTGTCGGAAACGCATTACGTCTTTCTCGGGCATCATTTGGATTTTTATAATCATTAATAAGAGGCAAAAAGCTCATATAACATATGATCATGATGTTTTACTGAAAAGGCCGCGCATGTTTGGGTAGAAATTTATAGCTCCTTGAACTTGTTCTTTTAAAAGAGTTGCCATTCTCAGTACTATATTTTCAAAGAATGGCAACTCTAACAACTAAATTTTTCGAGGTTCTACTTATCCCGCCTGTACCTGGCAAAGAAGTTCCAGGTGATCTCGTTGAACTCAATCTCCCTTGTTGTTTTACCCAAAGGAAAACCAATATTGAAAGCATCCGCACCCGGCAATGTATGACCACCTCCTACTATACTTACAAGGCTAACCGCAGCTTTACCATCACCTACTGTCCTGGTGGTAACAGTTGTACTATCGCTACGATGCCTATCAATTGTAGTAGTCGTTTCTTTAGCTGCAGATAAATTGTTGAGCACTTTCCAGTAGTTATATGTTTCAGCCGCAGATTTATAAGCACCGGTTTTACCTTCATACTTTACTACCTCATCTGCAGTGCCATGAATGATCATGACTGGAATGGGCGTCTTGCTTGTATGAAAAGCCACCACACTATCCGGCAGCAATCCGCCTACTGATGCTATGGCGGCAATTTTGCCCGGCAGCTCTGCAGCTAACCTATGGCAGAAAAAGCCACCTCTTGATAAGCCGGTAGCATATACCGCTGTTTCATCTACACGGTACTGCTTTACCAGGTATTCCAGCAGCTTTTCTACAAAGCCAACATCATTCGTCCCATGGCGGTACGAGGTCTCAAAACCCACGTTCCAGTCCTGGTTGATGCCTTGAGGATACACTGCAATGAAACTGTTTTTATCAGCTGACTTGTTCATGCCTGAGTAAAACATCTGCTCCGTCATCGTCATTCCGCCACCATGAAAATTGAAAACGAGCGGGTATTTTTTCATCGAATCCGCATGGTAACCAGTTGGCAGATACACGATATACCTCCGTCTATCGTCACCTACTTTAAATTGTTTAGCCTGCGAAAAGGCTTGGAATACACACAAGGTCAGCAAGACCAGTAGAAAGCTTTTGTTCATTGTATTTGGTTTTATGCAAACCAACTTAGAAGCATGAAACAGACCTACCGGAATGATAATTTCGTAAGTGGAAACGATATTTCAGAAGGAGTAACTATTGAAAATCAAGCCATTGCATTTCTAAACATGGAAGGCGTTCTGCCGTTGATTTTCTTGAACGCGGTATTAAAAGACGACAAACTATTGAAGCCACATTCATAAGCAATAGCGGCAATACTCATATTTGCCAGCGCTGGATCTTTCAGCAGACCTTCTGCATGTGCAATACGATACCGGTTTACATATTCATTGAAATTTGAACCCGAACGGATATTAATTGCCATTGATAATTTCTGGCTACTTGACTTCAACCTTTTACTTAAGATAGCCAGCGTAAGATTTGAGTCAAGGTATAAAGCTTCCTTTTGTACCAGTTCATCTGCAGTTGCAAATAGGTTTTCAGTTTCGCTTTCAGACAGGCCGGTTGTCTTGTACTTAACCGTGTTGATGGCTGACAGGTACTTATGCTTGTATGCAAGAAAGGTGATAACATACACAGTAACTGAATAAACAATTGGTCCTAAAATATAGGGAACGCGTTCTTCAAAAAGGTTCAGGACATATTCAAACCAGATGGTCGACAAACCAATGGTGAGGATATTCACCCATGCCTTGGTTTCTGTTGTACTTTCTGCTGCCTTTATTACCTTAAGCCAAGAGAATAAGATGTAAGAGAGAAAATGGATATAGAAAAACAGGAAGCAGAAAATGGCGATATACTCCGGCAGGTTCCTGAAACCAAATTGCTGCATCGGGAAACCAAGGGCAATGAAGACAACAGCGGGTACGAAATGCAATAGCTCCTTTTTGCTAAGCGCAAAGTTCTTTTGTAAAACAGTTTTTGCGTAAATCAGGAATAGCGGCCCGATGAATAGCATAAGGCATAAGCCGAGGTAAACGTAAAGCATCGGGAAGCGATCTACGAAAGCCATAATAACAGACTTACCCACCCTGAGCGAAAGAACAACCATGACAGCACTTAGCAACTTGTTTGATAGCGGGTTAGGTGCTTTTGTACTCCAAAGTAGAACAGCGGTGAACAAGCCATGGAAGATGCCCAAGCCGCTTACAATTATCAATATAATCTGGCCTATACTCATTATCTGTGTAGCAATGGTAGTAAAAAATAGTACAATTACCAGTTTCGGTTAACCTCATTCTACGCCATTCTATTTTAATAGATAGTTCCTTCTCCTCCTCTAACTTATTTAGCAGCCAGGCTGCCGGCAGCAGAAAATATTTTTCAATGATGTTCATTACTTCATTAGCTTTGAATTTCAAAGTGCTTTCCAGCGACTGAGTTCAAAACAGATCTAAAACTCTTATCCCCTAAATCAACCATATAAATTCTATCATGAGATACATTTTTATTGCTCTGGCATTTTTTGCTTGCAAAATAGGTGCACCAAAAAACGATACGCCTATTTCAACCGAAAAACTTGACACCATCACTTCTACACCGCCAGCTATCATAGCACAGCCTGCTCTTTTTGAAAAAGCATTTATAAAAGGAACGACAGAAAAAGGAAGAACACAGGATATCAATTTGTACGGTGTGACGATCGGGAAATTGAAGATCACTACAGGACGTATAGTTGCTTGCGACCCGCTTCATATAGATGAGTATGGACTTCCTTTTACGCAGGTTTTTCCAACCGGCGAATTTCCCGTTCAGCTTTCTATTGCTGGTGTGGAAGGTGAAGAAATGGTTGCTTTTGCGAGAATCAAATTCAGCGATGAACCAGTTGTAAAATGGGAGCTGGCACTGCTTGAAGGACAGAAGCCGCTACCCGTTGGCGATGAAGAGATACATGGTTATGGTGTAGATGCAGGCGTCGGCATTTTTATGGACCAGGATGCAATCAAAGGTTTAAATCCAAAGCAGATATGGGAGATGGAAAGCAAGCATGAACTGTTTAAAGAGATGGATAAACATTACCATCCTGATTGGCGCTATACAATGTACAGTTTTGGTTCGTACAACCTGGCTGCATTTACTACCGGTGTTGGTGATGGCAGGTATGCCACCTATATTGGTTATGATGCAGCAGGAAATCCATGCAGGCTCACAACAGACTTTAAGCTATTTGACTGGAAGAATAAATAAGTATGGGTTCAATTAGTCAAACAATAAAATCATGAGCATCTCTTCAAGGTTGGATCAACTTCATGCTGAAGCAAGAGGAAACCGGTGGCTACACTACTTTGCCAACTTTACTCGCCTTGCACTTGCCTTTGGCTTTATCACTTCTGGTACGGTAAAGATTATAGGCGAAAGATTTGCTTCAGGTCTTTCTGTTAATCATCCCATGGGTCAATATTTAGAGGCATTACATCACACAGGCTTTTACTATACATTCATTGGTTATGCTCAAGTGCTAGCTGCCATCCTGCTACTGTTTCGCCGTACGGTATTGCTTGGTGCGCTCATCTATTTTCCTATCATCCTCAATATTTGTATCCTTTCACACGCAGTGCGATTTGAAGGATCAATTCTTACGTCGCCGCTTATGGTATTGGCTTCATTGTTCCTCATCTGTTGGAACTATGACAAACTAAAACACATCCTTCCATTTGGAGCACCTGGTACTAATCCTCCTCCTAAGCAAAGTGAACTAAGCAACAAGTTTCCTGCGAGGTTCTTTGCTGGCGTAGTGGCAACAGTTGCAGTTATCATCTTGTTTATACAATTTGGTTTCGACATTATGCCGCGCAATAGTTCGAAGGATTGCATGACGCAATTTGAAAATACTAACAGAACCACGGCAGGCGCACAATTCTGCGATTGCATCCACAACCAGGGCCAGCCGCTGGATACATGCCTGGTAGAATATTATCAGACACCTGATGATGTGGTAGATAGTAAATAGCTTACAAAGCTGTGTCAACTGAAGTAGATAAACTTATTCAAAAACTACTCGTATTGTAGCAGCATTACCCATGCCGGATTGGTGTGCGTAGCAGTCAACCTGAATTCAGTTTCACCGACCATTTCAAATCCTTTCTTTTGGTAGAAACGAATGGCCCGATCATTACCCGTCCAGACTTCCAGCCACATACCCTTATCGCCTGCTGCCTTAGATTGCTTGATGGCCTGTTCAAGTAGATGATGCCCCAGCTTCAGGTCATAGAATTCCTTTAGCAAGTAAAGACGTTCCAGTTTGGTTACTCCTTTTAAGGAAACTGCAGGATGAGGAAATTTGTAGATGATCTTATAATATCCTGCAGGTTGATTGTTATAATAAACAGCCGAGAAAATATTCTGCTCATTTTCTAATTCTGCACGGCAGGCTTTTTCGTTGAAACTCCTGTTTACATAAGCCTGCATAATTTCTATTGGTTGACTATGCCCATGCGATTCCAATAAACTGGTTCCACCGATCTGAGCAAGCAAAGGCGCGTCGGCTGGTGTTAAAGGTGAAAATGAGATCATCGCGCAAAAGTAAAGATGCAGGATATCCTTCTGCCAGCATTGTTGTTAAATGTGCTGATCAGAAGATGGCTAAATGATGTACTGTCCTTTACCAAACTGCTTCATTATAATAATCGAACTTCAGTTAAATTATTTTTCTAATACCTGTAGTATTTACCATCTACAAGATTTAACTTCTACATTATTATCATCATTAAAACAACCGGATATGATCAACTTTCTTTCCAACCTGCAAACGGAAGAACACAATTTTGTTGAAGAGTTTTACTCTGCAAATCATGCCGTAACAAGAGAAATTCCAACTTCCAAATCTTTATCGGGCATCGAGGTCAGGCTATCCAACATCACCATTATTGACAACAAGACCCCAAAGGTTTTTCCTTTCCCGGGGCTTGCTAAGGTTTACCTTATCACACTGGCTATTTCAGATGTTGAACAAGGTCCTATTTCATTTGATTTACATGGTTTTGAACGAGTGGATGATGGAGATAAACTTTCGGTAGATCGGGTTTTATTTTCCTGGAAACCAAAAGATGAGAACGATGATATTCCTTCTCAAACACATATTTTTTGTTCGCTTATAAAATGTAAACAAAGGCTCAGAAATGTTGCTAAAATTATGCAGGAAGCAAAGGATGATGAGCAGTTTAAAAACCTGACTTCTAAACTGAGCACATTGGTAAAATCAGCATCCAATTTATCAGCAATAACAAGCCTCACACTCGAACTAGCAGGGATAGTTGGTAAATTCTTAGGCACAGTAGATGACAAGCCACTTCTAACGGTTTTCCAAAGCTTTACTGACCTTAATGGCGATTACGATAGAACTGGAAAGAATGCAAAGACCTTCCAGAACAAATATGCTTCTTTAGATCTATCCATCACCATACGCGATAAAACAAGAGAGGATCAATTAAAAGAAAATAACATTCTAACGGGCGAGGAAGTGTAAGAATTACTGTTTTTATACAATGCCCCACCGGTGCCTTAAATCTGGAAAACTGGTGGCGCATTTTTTTATGCTGTTAGAAATCTTCAACACTTGATGGTGGTGGCTTCTTGCATATTCAAGCTATTACTGCATCTGGCTTGGTGGCTGTAATTCGTTTCCATAATTGTCGTATTGCAACCAGGTGAGAAAGATAAGCAAGCGGCACTATGGTTCCGGGTAACCATACAAATGGGAAAGATATTATTGCCGTGTTTGGCTGGTCGAAACCAAACTGCTGAAAGGGTGAAGGCGCAGATAGAATACCATTGGTAACTGTAAATGCAAGGATACAGAGACATGCAATATTCCAAACGAGCAATGCGCGTTCATCCAGTTTTTTGGATATGAATACAAGATAGAAAATGATGGGTGCTGAGATACCAGAAACAATATCAATATTTCTTCCTTCAAATGTCATCAGTTGTGGCATCAACTTATGAAGGAACAGCCAGTACAGTACCAGCTCAACCGGTATCCTGATAACATGAAATAGTGTCAATGCTTTCAGATCAAGTTTATCTATAAACGCTTTTCCGTGGCTTGTGTAAAACAAGTAAACAACCACAAAGGCCGGCGGCAGGACAATAGCCGCAAAACGTGGAGGCAAGGCATCTGTAACTGAAAGAAAACCTGAAAATGCAAGTACACTTTGTACAAGCAACCATGGAAATAACAGCCATAAAAATTTCAGGTTTTTATTGGTTGCTCTATAAAAAATAAAAGCAGCAAGTAAGGTTGTAGCAATAAAAACAGCCGGAATAAAATTTGGCATCTGTAGCATGTTGTGAATTTTATGCAAATCAAATTCATGCACAGGATTTCCTTCTTGCCATATGGCAAGAAATGATGCGACAATTACTTTCTTTCTCTATCCAACAATTCTTTTCGTATCCGGCTCAACGATGTATCTGTTATGCCCAGGTAAGATGCTATGTACTTTAGAGGCACATGCTGAAACAATACAGGATTAGCCTGGAGCAAAGCTTCGTAACGTTTATCTGCTGTTGTGGTGATCTGGGAAAGCATACGCATTTTTAAGGAAGCAAAACCTTTCACTAATATTCCGCGTCCCATTTCTCTAAATGCTGGTAGCGCGTGAAACAGCATGTTCAACTTTTCAAAATTGATGACCCAGCCCCGGCAGTCAGTAATAGCCTGGAAATTTTCCTGCGATGGAACACGACCAAAAAAGGATGCGACCTCAAAAACCGGCTGTACCGCAACATAAAACTCAGTGGTTTTTTCATCACCATTGGTATCTATGGCATAGGCACGCATAAGCCCTTCTGTCAGCACCAGGTATTCATTGCTTACCTGTCCTTCCCGCAAAAATAGATCGTTCTTCGCCAGCACTTTTTCTTTGAAATTATTTGCTATCTCAAGGCTTAGCGCTGCATCTATTTTTCCTGCGGATTGAAAGAAGTTGACCAGTTGTTGCATTTAGATAAATTAAGTTGAAATAGGCTTAGACACTATTAGTAGCGGTAAAAATAAAAGAATGAATGAAGAAGAATGAAACATAAGGCAGCTACTGCTATCATCCCTTTTACCACTTATGTCGCTTTTGTACAAGTTTGTAAAATTTGAGATTACCATTTTTGCCTGCGATAGTAATTTACATCATCATGAAAGTTCAACTGCACCAGCCTAGTGCTGCATTGAGTAGTTATATTGACAATTATATGTTTGTTGACATTGACTGGAAGCAACTCTCGTCTATCTCAACCATATGGCGATTGATTCCATTTGGGCAGGTGTCAATGTTGTTTTTACTGGGCGAACCTCATGGCTATAGTTTGTCTGGTGCTACTGAGGAAATGCACAATACTTCACAGGCTTTCATGGTTGGCCAATTAACGCAGCCCATCTGGCTCAAATTCTCTGGTCACACACGGCTGATCAAAATACAGTTTAAACCGTCGGGCATACAGCAGTTGCTGCCGCTTAACATGGAAGAGTTCACCAACATTCCAAGCGTAGAACTTGAAGCTATATGGGGACGATCTGTAAATGAGGCAATGGAAATGCTGCATGAAGCAACGGATGACGAAAATAAAATTGCAATACTGGATAATTTCTTTGAAAAGAAGTTGCTGCCAAAACGAGATAATGCGGCCTACATCGATTACACTGTTACACAATTAGAAAAGTTCAACGGAAACTTAAATATCCAGAACCTGGAAACGAAGCTCGGTATATCAAGTAGGCACCTGGAGCGGCTATTTCGTGCAAAGGTGGGCCTGACACCAAAAGAGATCAGTAAAATAATCAGGTTGAATAGTGCATTTAGCTGCCTGGAAAAAGATCCTTGTATGTCACTGACATCTCTTTCTTATGAGGCAGGCTATTACGACCAGGCACATTTTTCAAAATACTTTAAAAAAATAGCAGGTATTAGTCCATCTAAATTAATGTCGCGCAATTCATCAGAATTATTTGTGACTCATGGTAAATGCTTTGTAAAGAATATGCCGCTCGTAAATGCATGATTTAATAATAAAAGAATAGAAAAAGCTACAGAAATAAACCTGTAGCTTTTTTATTTTAAAATTGCCAACTACTAATAAACCTAAAGATTCATAAAAGAGATGCTGATGAAGCGATTGTGCCCCGCAGTTTTACGCTGACGGGGCAGGCGCAACGAATACGACATAAAATACAAATGCTGGCAAAAATAAATTAGATAACAAATTGAACAGGATAATTAAAATAAATTTGAATTATAACACACGTCGCTTTTGTACAATTTATTGCTTTTAGGTTAATGCATTTTTGCATTACAAAAAACAACAAATATGAATACAACAATTAATCAATTTCAACCAGCAATTGCTGCAGATTACCGCGACTACCAAGGCGGATATTTTAAAGTGCTTATTGATCCAAAGCAAACAAACGGAACGATGGCCCTGCTTGATATGACATTACCAAAAGGCGTAGAACCACCACCGCATTATCACACAAACGAAGATGAAACTTTTTACCTGCTGGAAGGATCTATGTCTTTTCACATTGGTGAAGAAAAAATAGTAGCCAAGCAAGGTGATGCAGTTTTTGCACCAAGACAGGTGCCTCATCATTTCATAATAAAAACTGAAACTGTAAGGTTCCTGAACCTGATCACCCCGGGACAGTTTCTGGAGTACTTCCTGGAGTACAGCTATCCTTCTACTGAACTTTCAGTTGTACCTCCTCAAGGACCACCGCCTGCAGAAGCGATTATGCAGATGACAAACCAGTTGAAAAGCAAATACGGCGTATTATTTCTTTAACCCAATTTCCGTCACTTCCTAATACAGAAGATGTTTCGATCGATCACACTTTTCAAGGCGCCTGCTCTTACTGTATGGAGAAATGATGTTGACACCTATGTACGTACCAATAATGATCTTCCTGGCACCATCATCCATGAAGATGCAGTTAACCTGCTGGTAGATTATTTAAAAGTGACGAAGGCTTTCTTTATTAACTATGGATACAGCCGAAAGCAATTACAGGTTTTTTATAAAGATGTTGCACAAAAACTTTATCCCAGAGAAGAAGAGAAAGCTATTAATCGGCAAATGATCTCCGGCATTATCCAGGATTTAGGATGTGTATCGGATTGGGTGCACTTACACCAGCAAAATAATTCTTAAACAATACTGATCATTTAAAAAAATACGGCAGAGCTGTGAAGGACATTGCTATGCCTCAACCAAAACAAAAACAAATTCAAAAAAGCAACCAAAACTATTTAACAATGAAACAGACAATTTTCTCCCTATTTAGTGCTATTGTATTATTAACAAGCTGTAAGAAAGAAACAGAAAAAATTAATGATTATACTGTAAACACCACCGAGTCGAAGGTAGAGTGGAAAGGCTACCTGGCTGATGGATATTTTAACCGCGGTACATTCTCAATTGCCAGCGCCGAAATAAAAACTAGAAATAATAAGGTAGAAGGAGGCAGATTTACTATTCCTATACTATCGCTCGATGTGTTGAACCTTACCGGCGAGCCTAAAGCAGGTTTGGAAGCTCACTTGAAGAGCCCTGACTTCTTCAACATACTGGTGCACCCAAATGCATATTTTGATATTAGCCAAATTGTTCCTTACCACAAGCAAAATGAAGCCGGCGTAATACAAGGAGCGAATTTCCAGGTGACAGGTGGATTTAAAATGCTGGGTGTAACAAAAACCATAAGCTTCCCTGCACGTATAACGTTTACAGGCAACAAACTGCAGGTAGAGGCTACCTTCAAGATAAATCGTGTGGATTGGGGTATGACCTATGCTGCTGATCCGGCTGCAGGTGCGCACCACATTAAACCAGTGGTAGACCTGCACCTGAAACTTTCTGCAGATAAAAAATAGTAACAGCAAAAAACAATCATTAACTAATACAGCACCTGACAACAGGTGCTTTTTTTGATTTATTAACCAATCAATCCATCTTTTAGAATATAATCCACAGGTATACCAGCTTGTTAAGCAGGAAGAAAAAATTGTACTTTGTCTTCAAATGCGGCTCAAGCTTAGGCAACTAAAACATGTTACCTATTGAAGATCACTAAACCCTATCTGTAAAAACTAAAGTCAATAAAAGTGACTACTGCCAACAAAACCTACGTATGCAGAAACTGCGGTTCTACTGGATTGGAAAATTATTGTAGCCGCTGCGGTCAGCCTTACCAAACAAAACAGATCACCTTACATGGGCTGCTTCACGAGGTCTTCCACCTCTTTACACATTTAGATAAAGGATTTGGATATACGCTAAAGCAACTACTTACTGCCCCGGGCCATATGCAAAGACGATATATTGAGGGTGATCGTTTCCGGCACCAGAAACCTTTTTCAACCTTCTTTATCTGTGCAACAATAGCCGCGCTTAGCCGCTACTGGATCTTCAAGGCACTATATAAATACTATAACATCGGCAGCATTACAGAAGCTACATTTTTCCATGAGTACATGGTACTGCTTCACATCGTACTGCTGCCCATATACGCGTTGATCGCATACCTTTTCTTCTACAGGTCGAAGTATAATTATGCAGAGATGGGCATCCTTGTATTATATACTGTCTCATTTTTCTTTGTAGCCGCTACTGCTATCTCATTGATCAAGTTCATATGGCCGAAACTAGACACTGCATACATTGAGTTACCTGTGTTATTATGCTACAACGTCATCACCTTCGTAAACTTTTTCAACCACCTGCCTCGCTGGAAGGTAATGCTAAAGAGCCTGCTTATTGTTTGCAGCATGTTTTTGCTAGCACAGCTGGCTGAAGATTATGTTGTAGAAATTATTAGGTGACAACTGTAAGAACTAGTCGCATGGGTGGTATTCTCCTACACTAGCTTTAAGTATAGTTGCTTATATAGGAAGTTACATAGCTTACAATTATTGGTTAATCCAACAGCCTGCATGTCCAGCGGCCATCAGGAATGGTAGGAAATACCAGGTAGTACCTGTTCTCTGATCCTTCCATTGGTGTAGCCTCTCCGCCATTAAGATAGCCTGATGAAAATGTGATAACACCTCCACTACCAACAGCAAAGGTTCCGTTACTAGCCTTTTCAAAACCATTATAAGCATAAGCGCCATTTGCCTTTAGCTCAAAAGAACCTTTAGGAAGATAAGTATAAGAACCACCAGAATATTTAGAAGCGGTACAACCGTATTTGCCAGTTTTCACTGCCGGTTTAGCAGAGGCAGTGTTTGCAGCTGGTTTTTCTGCGTTAAGCCCTCTTATCCTGGCAGCGGTTACTGTCTCATCCCACTTACTGGAATAGCCATCGTAGCGCACTTTGTAATTATTTCCCTTTACTTCAAGAATACGTGCTTTGTACCACTTGCCTTTCCAATTTACCTCTACCTGTTGGTTAACAGCTGGCTTCGCCTGTGCAAAGGCTACTGATGAAATTATGAGATTGATGAGAACCAGGATGAAGATGTTTTTCATATAATTCATTAAAAGTGGGGCTAAATATAGGGCACAGAAATGTTTTTTCATTCCACTTTTTTAGCACTCGTTCCCACTTATTCTAACAGCCTTGCAATGATGCTTTTATAAAATTGCCAAACGTAAGAAGCCGCCCAACTACAAAAGCTGAAGCGGCTTCTTAAGTGTTTGCGACCTGTTTTAATCTAACTTTTTTAATACGATTGTCATCAAGCCCTGGTGTTAGCAATAGAGATATAGATGGTCTTTGGGTACCCGGTAAAGTAGTCGGTCAAGTGCCCGCAGAACCAATTCCTGTGACCTTTGCCACGCCACTCGTACCAACCTTTAATCCCATCTCCTACCTGTTCATCTACATTATCTAAAATGACGGAAGCATTGGGCAGAGGCTGCTCCGAGATATATGCCGTGAAATGATTTACTTCCTTGCCTACTACCATATCAATCAACTCGCTACTTCCCATCACGAATGCTTCTGCATATACAGGCACATCCGGATCGTCGTACACCCATGTACCATGGCTGGTTCGGTATGGATGGATGACGTTTACCTGGTTCTTGGTTTTATCTTTTTTCATATCACTTCCTGTTGTTTAAATCATGAATCAATAGCAATCACTTACGCATGCTGTTGATGAAGATGAATGAAAAATGATGCCACCTTAGAACAGTCTTTTGTTGGTGAAATACCTGTTACTATTGCTGCAATAGCATTAGCACAAACCAATCTGGAAGGTGTTATTGTAGAAGAGAGAAACTACACCAGGAACTAAAACTTGTCGAGTTCTTTTATAAATATTTCAGACAGCCTTACCAGCTCTTTAGCCATTTTTTTAGAAACAGGAATATCAGTTTGTGAATATGCAGAAACAACACGCACACTGGTAACAGGTGTTTTTTGCAAGGCCTCCACTTCGCGGCGGGTAATGAAATAATGATGGATATAAAGATTAGGAACAGGCGTCTGGTTAGAAGGCAGTTGCACCCGTGAATCAAATTTTATAATGCTTCCATCCTGCTGAACAAATTGTAGACGATCATTCTCCCCTACTGCCCGGTTGTTGCTGCCATAGCCAATAAAGCTTAAGTACTGGTTATGCCCGTATGACCGCAGCGAGACACCAAATCCATTGGTAAAGCCATTCTTCAAAGTAACAATAGATGTTTCTATATCATGCTCACCCGTAAAACCATTGTAGTTACTCAACCTGATAGACTGGCTGCTGGCAGGCTGTGCCAATACGACCAATAACATAAAGCTAATTGATAAGACAAGGCTTCTTTTCATGGTGGCTTAAAGTTGACAATTATAAAAAGCAAGTATAAGTCATTAGCATTACACATCATTATTAACAAGCTGCTATGTGTAGGTGCAGGTAGTAAAACTAAACTACAGCAACTGATTCATGTCTATATTAGCTACTATGAAATATGCCCTTCAATTTCTTATACTAGCAACATTGTCTATACCTGCAATTGCGCAGGACACCACATCAGGAAAAACAGTAAGAATAGGTAACACAAAAGTGCAGATCATCACTTCTTGCTTTATCCCTTGCAACAATGGCATACTCTTCCTGAACGTGCATGAGAATGAAAAAACAAGTGTGAACGCGGCCACCGAATTCATGAATAACTATGGTGGCAAAATGATCCGGCTAAAACATTCAGGTGAAAGAAACATCTCTTTCTACATCGGCAAGTCGCGCTTCTTTTTCGATCCCAACCGAATCTATAGCAACAAAGGAATACAGGCCACGTTGAAGAAGCTCAGCTACTACACACCTGAAAGTTACAAGCAAGTTCAAGCTTTTTCCAGGGAGATCTTGAAACCGTTACAAAACCAAAAACTGCTGATCGCGCTTCACAACAACACGGATGAAAATTATTCCATCAAGAACTACCAGGAAGGTGGTGACGAAGAGAATAATGCTAAAGAGGTTTATGTAAACCCGGAAATGGATACAGATGATTTTATTATCACTACAGACAGCAGCATTTATAGGCGTATCGTTGAAAAGAACATCAATGTTGTTTTGCAGGACAATAAACGTGTGGCAGACGACGGCTCTCTTTCGGTGTATGCTGCTAAGAACAATATTCCTTACCTAAACATTGAAGCGCAGGAGGGGCATTATAAAGAGCAACTTGCCATGTTGGAGGCAATTGAAGATATCATCAAAGACTACCGCAGCAAATAATTATCCTTTAACCGTACAACCTATTTTACCAGTCGCCAGGTCATCGGGTACCTGTAGATCTTTTTATCGCTGGCTTTTACTGAAGCTATGATTACGCATATCAATATAAAGATGCCCACCAGCCAGATAAACAAGAGCCCTATTATTGTAAAGACCAGTGCTATACAAAGCAGCGCCATAGTGATCTGGAAATTGAGCGACTCCTTAGCATGCTCTGCTACAAAAGCGGAATCATCTTTTTTTACAAGGTAAATTATCAATGGCGCAAGGATGGGTGCAAAGAGTGTAAGAATATGGCAGAGAATAGCCATTGTTCTTTCATCATCGGTTATGTTTTGAAGAGTATGTTCTTCTGAACCAAAAAGACTATTCTGTTGCATGCCAGTAGATTTGAACCTTTAAGTTACTGCTATACATCTGAAATGATGTGTAAAGTGCAAATACTAACGCAAAAAAAATCCCGGTAAAAACCGGGATCCTGATCGTTGAAGATCTATTTGTTTTCAGAACCTGTTGGTTCACTCTTCAGGTAGTTTCGCTTTGCATCTATCAAAGCGCCTTCTTTCTGGTACCTTAACTCGCGAATTTTTTGCCTTCTCTCTTTGCCGGAAAGTGAATTATCATTCCTGGTAGAAGAGATGCGGTAGTCATATTCATTTACTATTTCATCCAGCTTCAGCTGAAGCTCAGATGGCACACGCGACTGCACCATGCGGCCACGGTAATATGGGTCGTAGAACGGATCGTAAAACGGGCTATAGAATGGAGACCAACGAGCCGGGCCCCAACCAAATCCCATTCCCATTCCCATACCCCAAGCTGGTACTACGGGGGCTGCAACAACCACTCTGGCACGCGATGGCGCTGTGCTTCTCACTTTGTTTTGAGCCTCAGCACTTGCAGCCAATCCGAAGGCAAGAACCGTTACTATTAAGTATTTCATGTTTGAATGTTTTAACGCCAATAGTATATCAAAACCTATGCGAGGAAAGGCGCTAAAAGATGGAATAACAATCTACTAACAATTTGGCAAACGCAGAAGTGAAGCCTTCTATAACAGGTTTATTAGAAGGTATTTTGGTCGTTGAAAAATGGGTTTAGAAACTATTTTTTGTGAAGGAAAATACAAAGGCTGTTAATGCCAGCACAGAACTTATTAGTCTCTCCACCTATAGATGATTTGAAGTTTAATTGTACCCAAAATGAAATGCATTTTTGACAGCACGATTACCTTGTACTGTCAGGCAAAATAACATTATTGTCATTGGGAACTGGCGTACGCAAGACGGCTGCAGTATCATCATGACCGGGAGATACTACAGGCATACTGTCTGCCCGTGGCGCTGGTAGTGGCGTTTCAAGCTTAGTAGAAGTATCTGCATCTGTACCACAAGACGCTGCAATCATGCAGGCTGCAGCTATGGTAAGTAGGTTTCTGATCTTCATATGTTTTGTTATGTATTCCAAGCTGATGAAGTGCTAATATTCATCACTAGCCGGATGTTTTGAAAGCGTCCAATAATCAATGATCACCTGGAGCATTTTCTTTAATTCTGGTATGTTGGCTGGCTTTTGAAAAAAACCCTGGACCGTCATTTGTTCAAATGCTTCTTCTACACTTGCCTTATCTACTGATGTAGAAAAGAACACAAATGGAATGCTTTTCTCTTTCAAAGATGGATCCTCCTCCATCATCTTCTTAAACTCCAGCCCATTGATCATTGGCAGGTTTATGTCGCAGAAAATGATAAAAGGCTGTATGGCAGTTTCTTTTAAAAATTTAAAAGCCTCCATAGCAGTGCTAAAGATCATCAGGTCGTTCCTGACATTCAATCCTTCAATTACCTCCCGTATAAATTCCTGGTCATCCGAATCATCTTCTAAAAAAACAATAGGTCCGTACTTTGTCATTCATCCCATTTACTGCTAATAATTAAAATGTTATGCCACAGCACAATGAGAAACTGCAGCATTAGAAGGTGTATTTGTAATAAGATAAAGCGTGTTCTGCTAAAACGATAAAGGTTTTACATGTCGCCAAAAAGCAAAACCTGATATCAAACCACCAATGGTTATAAACATGTAAAAAGGCAAAAGCGGGTCAACAGGAAGGTGCAGGTTAATAGCCGTTAAAGTGGTTGCCAAACACAACACACTGCCATAAGCTATGGCTTTTACTAGCATTATTGCTGCCAATATAAAACCCCAGGCATGCGTGCGCCACAGCAGAACTGCAGCAAGTGCAGTGTTAGGAACTACTATAGAAAGATCGAGTGCAAAAATGAGTGGTGGAGCCGCAGGTGTTGTTCCATTCATTATAAATTTCACACACTGGATGATCTCGAAAATAGCCAGTGGCAGTGTGACCATAACAAGGAAAATGGCTATCGCTCTTCGTGGAAATTTAGACGATATAGCAACAGCTATTGCTTTTGCATCTATGGTAGCCAATTGAATAAACAACGCATAAATGCTTAAGCTAAAGATAGCAACATACAGCAGGAAGAATTTATTGAACACCGCACCAAAAAGGTAGAAAGCGTAGTTATACAGCATATACGCCAACAGCCCTGTTACTATTAATATAGCCTTGGGTGAACCGTGCCTGGCAGCTTGCAGTGAAATATAATATGCAGGTAGAACAAAGAAAAACGTGACAATATCGTTTGCCTTCCATGTAATAACGTATAGCTCTTTATCAAGGTATAGGCCAGGTAGCAATAAACCTCCTGCTGATGCTATTGCAGCAAAGAAGAAGATGATGATTGAAAGTCGGTTTACAACAGGTGAAAAGGGCAGTTTCATAAGCAGCACCATTCAGTACACCCAAAGAAACAGGATGTGCTACAGCAAAAAACTGACGATCGTCATCTTTTTATTTCGTTAGAAATTGGAGTACAGGAGCATAAGCTGTATGCTAATTTTTTGAACGTATCTATTGATGTAATTGTAAATAATGAATTAAGAACAGGATGAATCTACACCTTCAACAACTGCTGCAGCCTTTTCAGGTCAGACACTTCAGCTGGCGTGAGTGCTTCATTATTATCATATTTTGATTTTAGAAAGAGCACCCGTTTGTGTTGCGGATATTTTTCCAGAATGCAGTTGATCACCTCTCCTGTTGCAGCATCTTTTTCAAACAAGGGTGCAGAAACAGATACTTCAGATTTATAGCGGTTAGGCATTTTTTTTATCATAGCTTCCAAAGTAGCCAGTTTACCTGCGGGAAGATCTTTTATGGCAGATGCTTTACCATGTAAACCTTCCAATTGCTTTTTGCTCAGGCTGCCCCGCTGCTGGTATTGCTTGTATAAACTGATTACAAAAGAGGAAACAGGAAACGCAAGAATACAAGCTTCCAGTACTTCATTCACTATATCTACAGCTGCATGCTTGTTTTGCATAAGAATATTTAAACAGCATCAAAAGTAAGCTAGCACAGCTACAGCTCTGCCTGTTTTTCTTTGAAACGAAAACTAATATATGGGATGATGCGAAAGGAACATCTATCCTTCTGCTGGTGGTGCTGCTTGTTTTGCTTTTACGGCTGCTTTTTTGGCACCTGCTATAGCGACGGCTTCCTTTACCCATGCTTTTACCTGCGCCGTCGGAATATCTTTCACCGTCTTTACTTTTATATGCCGCATACCAGTTCCGGTACCTTCAAAGAGATTGTTTGGATCAAGTAAAGAAGTGGCTTTCAGAAATCCAAGGTTCACATAATCCACAGTTTTGTAGGTATAGATAAATGCAATATTTGATTTACCAGCAACAAATGTCAGTTGCCCCCATTTGATGGTTTCTCCAATACCTGCATGAGCTTTCAATATCACTTCGCGTAGCTTAAGAGCCACCTTGCGTTTTTCTTCCGGCAGGCTTTGAAGAAAGTTTTCAATTTCTGGTTCCATAGCAGGTAATTTTTATCAAATGTATTATTCTTTTCTTCTCCTTATCTGCAGCTCTTCCCAAGGCGTGCTTCCATCTTTCTCCCGGGTAAATATGAGTTCATTCGATTCATGAATAACAATCTCTGCAGTGGTATATATTTTACATCCATCACTCAGATGGCCGCCAATCGTTTGTCCTGTACTATCAGAAATACTAATGTGTATATGTGAGCCATTTACTGAAAGTGTACCCACTAAACTTACAATCTCAAAATGACCTGAGCCTTTGGTTGATTGTGGTTGATTGGCAAAACGGATAGAGTAATCCGTAAGACTGCCAACACATGTTGCTATCCATCCCGCCTGTATATTTTTTTCTTTTACAAAAGAAGAGATGGACTGCTTCAGGTCATCACCGGGCTTCAATCGAATAGCATGTACTTTCATAGCAGTTCCTTTAATTGCAGTGCTACATCCTACACAGCAGATCATTATGGCAATCCACCAAACATATTTCATCTTTTCTTCTATTGAAGCATGAACAATGCATTTAACTAACTTTAACGCCACCCCTACCAACTTTAGGGATTTTATTACCGTAAGTAACTAGACTTTTGTGTTTCAAACAAGTGGCGATTTATGAATTACCTATTGGCGCTGTCTTTGGTATTAAACTGTTGCTTTGTTTCTTGTGCAACGCAAGATACATCAGCATTAAAAACTGCAAATTTTTCAAACATGTCGAACATTAATACAGATACAGCCACATTTGGTGCCGGTTGTTTTTGGTGTGTAGAAGCTGTGTTTCAGCAATTGGAAGGTGTACTAAAAGTAACGAGCGGTTATAGTGGCGGCCATGTAAAAAATCCAACTTACGAGCAGGTTTGCGAAAAGAATACCGGCCATGTTGAGGTAACACAGATCGTTTACGATCCTGCAAAGATCAGCTATGACGAGCTATTAGAGGTCTTCTGGAAGACACATGATCCAACCACGCCTAACCAACAAGGTAATGACGTAGGCCCGCAATATAGAAGCGCTGTATTCTATCATAACGAAGAACAAAAAAGATTAGCTGAAGGATATAAAGAGCAACTTGATAAAGCAGGTGCATGGAGCAATCCTATAGTTACAACGGTAGAACCACTTAAGAATTTTTACGAAGCAGAGAATTACCACCAGGACTATTACAACAACAACCCAAACCAGATGTATTGCAGGTATGTGATACAACCAAAGCTGGAAAAATTCCAAAAGGTATTTAAAGACAAGCTTAAGAAAACTGTACAATAAGAGAGGCCACCTAAACGGTGGCTTTTTGTTGGTGATTGTAAACCTGGAGAATGAGTTTGCTAACAGCAGAAAGAATAAATTGCAGGACTATCTCGCATAGTTCCTAACAGCCAATTCCAGTAAATGAAATCAAAAGTCTATGTTGCAATAATGTTGAGCCTCCTGGCAATAACCTCTAAAGCACAACATTCGCAGGAACAAAAGAAATTCACACGCTCCGATACACTTCGCGGTTCTATAACAAAGTACAGGCAGGGATGGGATGTAAAGCGCTACGACCTGCAGGTTGAAGTTGACATCATACACAGGTCCATTACAGGTTCTAATACCATTACTTTTTTAGAACAGCAACCAGTAACCATTATGCAGGTTGACCTGCAAGAGCCGATGCTAATCGACAGTATTGTTAGTGACAGCGGCAAAAGGCTTCCATTTAGTCGCGAGGGCAATGCATGGATGATTCACCTAAATGAAACTAGTACTGCTGCGCATTCACCAAAGGAACGCAGCATAAAGGTTTATTATCATGGCGTACCCAAGCAAGCTAAAAATGCACCATGGGATGGTGGTTTGGTATGGGCAAGCGATAAAGCAGGCAATCCTTTTGTAGGCACTGCATGCCAGGGTTTGGGAGCCAGTGTATGGTGGCCATGTAAAGATCACCAGAGCGATGAGCCTGACCGCGGGATGAGCATTTCTATAACAGCACCCGCAGACCTGCAAGCTATAAGTAATGGAAGATTGATATCTACCACCCCTTCAGCAAATGGCACACGCACATCAAACTGGCAGGTAGTAAATCCTATCAATACTTATGCAGTAACCATGAATATTGGCAAATACGCCAACTGGAAAGAAACGTACGATGGCGAAGCGGGTAGCTTAGATCTTGAATATTGGGTACTGGCTGAAAACCTTGACAAGGCAAAAAAGCAATTTGTGCAAACGAAACCAATGCTGAAATGTTTTGAGCACTGGTTTGGAAAATATCCTTTTTACGAAGATGGTTTTAAACTGGTAGAGACACCGTTTCTTGGAATGGAACACCAGAGTGCTATAGCTTATGGCAATAAATACCAGAATGGTTACCTGGGCCGCGACCTGAGTGGCAGTGGCTGGGGCCTGTTATGGGACTATATTCTTGTTCACGAAAGTGGCCACGAATGGTTTGGTAATAATATTACCACGCAAGACATTGCTGATATGTGGGTTCACGAAGGCTTCACTACTTATAGCGAGACATTGTATACTGAATGTCATTCAGGCAAGAAAGCCGGTTTTGAATATGCCGCGGGTATAGCCGGCGGAATTGATAACGATCGGCCAGTTATTGGTATTTATAATGTGAACAAAGGTGGCAGCGGCGATATGTATCCTAAGGGTGCTACCATTATTCATACCATCAGGATGATGATGAATGATGACGAAAAATTCAGGCAACTGCTTCGAGACATGCAGCAGACCTTCTTTCACAAGATCACCACATCTAAGGAAGTGGAGCAATTTATTATAGACAAAACCGGCCTGCCGCTACAAGCTTTCTTTAACCAATACCTGCGCACTGCACAGATACCCGTAGTAGAATTTTATAAAAAAGGCAACAGTCTGTCGTACAGGCTTACGGGTCATGTAAAAGATTTTGAGACACCACTTATCTATTCTTTTGAAAATAAAAGAAAGGTTATGACGGCAACATCTGCATGGAAAACAGTAACCTTGCCGAAAGATGAACTGGCATACTGGAAACCTGGTGCAATAGAAAATAATCTACTCCTTCGTTTCAAACAGGTACCGGAACAAAAATAAAAACTACCGGCACGATCAATGTCCAACATAAGAAAACAGGCAATTATAAGTAGCCTGCTGGTTTACGTAGGTGTATTAGTTGGCGCTATCAATACTTACTTTTTTGTAAAAGAAGGTTCTTTCACACCAGAACAATATGGCCTTACCCGCCTGTTCTTCGATGTGGCTCAAAACTTTTTTGCATGGGCAAGCCTTGGTGTCATCCCGGTCATATTCAAGTTTTACCCTTATTATAAAGATCACCTGCCGCATAGAAAGATAGACCTGCTTACGTGGGCATTGTCCATTGCCTTTGTAGGTTTCATCATTGTAATAGCCGGTGCGTTGATATTTGAGCCTGTTGTAGTGCGCAAGTTCTCAAGAGGGTCTGCCCTATTTGTAGAGTACTACCATTGGGTATTTGTTTTTGCTTTTGGTATGCTGTTCTTCTCTGTTGTGGAAGGCTATAGTTGGGCTTTACAGAAATCTGTTGTCTCCAACTTTTTGAAAGAAACACTGCTGCGGATATTCACCACCTTGTTTATTGTTCTATACCTGTTCAACATTATCGACTTCGATATATTCATCAAGCTATTTTCCTTCCTGTTTATTATAGTGCTGGTGGTGTTGGTAATTCATCTAGCTTCTATCAAGAAGCTCCCTATTACCTTTAGCATAAGCAAGGTCACACGCAGGTTTTATAAAAAAATGTTCGGCATGCAGTCGCTGGTGTTTAGCGGCATTTGCATCATGACGTTAGGTCAAACCATCGACAGCATTATGATAGCCGGTGTACAAGGGCTAACGCAAACAGGTATCTATTCATTGGCACAGTTTGCAGCCAATATTGTGCAGATACCACAACGCAGTATACAATCTGTTTCTACCGGTGTGCTGGCGCAACATTGGAAGGCAAAAAACTACGCAGAAATAGGCAGGATCTATGAGCGCAGCTGCATCAACCTGTTATTGATAGCACTTGTCATTTTTGGAAACCTGTGGCTTAATATTGATGCAGTTTTCACTGTTATGAACATCCAGCAAGAATACGCCGTAGGAATTCAGGTAATTTTTGTACTGGGTGTTGCCCGAATAATTGATGCAGGCACAGGTGTAAATGGACCTGTGATTGGCACTTCTACTTTCTGGCGCTTCGACTTCTTTACCGGAGTAATCATGCTTGCCGTAAGGCTGCCACTAGCTTATCTTATGTTGCGTGCATACGGAATGACTGGCATGGCTTTTAGCGAACTCATTTCAATGGCGAGTTACAATTTTGTGCGCTTCGAGTTTTTAAGAAGAAAATTCAAGATGCAGCCTTTCAATATGAATACAGTTTTGGCCCTGGTTGTAACAGGAATGGCTTTTGCCATTGCTTATTTCCTATTGCAAAATGTAGGCGGCTGGACCGGTATATTCAGCAGAAGTATCCTGTTTTCTTTATTAGTCATTGGTGGTGTATTTGGCTTTAAAATAACACCTGATGCGCACCAATTGCTGGATAAACTAAAGCAACGTTTTCGGTAATAACTTACATTATGATGTTCCTGATAGGAACTATCCTTTCAGGAACATTTGTTTCTCCCAGCATCTCGCGCAGATCAATTTCTATGGTGCGGCAAATAGCGGTCATAGGTATATCATTCACACCGTTCTCAAACGGGTTTTCACTCTTATCTCCCACTATTTCCATCACATTGAATATCCACGAAATCAACACGCTCATAGGAATCGTGAACCATACATAGTCATGACCAAATTTTATCACTTCACCCAGCAGACCGAAAGGAAGAACTAGTGCCAGTAACCAGACAAATACCTCGCTGAAATAAGCATACTGCCGCGGGAAAGGATAAGATTTAATCCGTTCACAGGCACCCTGCTGGTCGTACAACATCTTGATCATATTTCCTACTTCCACATGCTTGTATACATGAAGGCATTTCTGGTTGAACAAGTACAACATGTGCTCGCTTTGCCGCCGTAATATCTGTGTTGCAGTATTTGTTTTTGCATATAAATGAAAGGCTTCATCATCTTGCAGAAACTGCTTTATTTCCTCCAGTAGATTTTGCGAATGGAAAGGTGTTTTTTCTTTTACAATGCTGGTGAAGGCATCATCCTTCGCCTCCCACATCTTCCTGTCGCGCAGCTGTATGCGCAGCGCATTTATATAAGCTATGTGGCGGTAAATAAGAACCCGCTTATGCTTCTTCAGATCTTCTTCACCAATCTCTTCCGATGGCTGTAAATAGTCCAGAATAAACACAGCAAACGTACGGCTGGTGTTAACGATAGAACCCCAAATCTTTCTTGCTTCCCAAAGCCTTTCGTACGAGGAGTTGTTTTTGAAACCTACATAGAAGGCTACTGCAGTACCCATCACTCCTATAGGCACAAAGGGCAGAGCCAGGAACTCAAACCCGGCAAATTCATATAAACATGTGATGATTGTAGAATAGAAAAAAAAGAACAGGAGCGGCTTCCATGCAAAACGGAGGATAAACGTTCCTGAGAGATTTCTTGCAGCGTACATTCTTGATGATCATTTTTGAAGCAGATCAAGGTTCAAAAATTATTCCGCCAGCAATGTATCATCACCCATAAATCAATCCTGAACCACTGCCCTGCTTTCCAATGCTAAAGGCTGTAAACTCTGAATAGCAGCCACCACTTTGGTCGCTTTATCTTTTGGTACCGTTCCTTCAAGTACTACTATGCTGTCTTGCACAATGGCCTGCAAACCCGGGTAGTTTTGTAATATGCTATCAACATTTTGCTTAAGCATGTAATCGGTACCAAAAACAACAGGCGCTATTTGTAGTTGATCAACAACTGACTTTACACCATGTACCTTTTCCACTTTTTGAACAAGCGCAGTTTTACCCTCGCTGGTAGGCACTGCACCTGTTAAGTTTACAACCTTATCCTGCACCGTAAACCTAACTCCTAAGAAGTTTTTATCTTCTTTTGCTTTGGCCGTAAGATCTGCTTTTATTGCCTGGTCATTAGTACAAGCTACCAGGAAGCAGGCGAATGCTATGCATATACTTCTTATTCCTACCTTATTGCTATAACCTTTCATAATCATATTCTTGCTATTACGCCTTTTATTAAACGGGTTTTCAGAGCAAAAAGCATGCGATTTAGAAATGCAGCACCCAGGTTAAAGATTATTCCACAGGTGCTGTAGAAAGAGGAGTAACAGCTCTACACTTCATCTTCCTGTTTAAAAAGCTCTTTATGGGTTGCAATACTTCTTATGATGCTACCTGCGACCATGCATTACATGGCACATAAATTTTTAAATACCTTTCAGAATATTAAACAAACCTTTTTTCAGGTTGGTTATACATTTAAACAAATAGAATATGGCATTCATTAAAGATTTCAAAGATTTTGCACTAAAAGGAAATGTAGTGGAACTGGCAATTGCCGTTATCATTGGCGCTGCATTCGGTGCAATTGTATCTTCTATGGTACAAGATATTATCACGCCTTTGCTGCTTACTCCTGCCCTGGAAGCTGCCGGCGTTAAGGACCTGGATCAACTGACGTGGGGCGCAGTAAAATATGGTAATTTTTTAGCGGCTGTGCTAAAGTTCCTCATTATTGCACTTGTGCTTTTCATACTCATCCAGGCATTGAGTAAATTGAAAAGAAAGAAAGAAGATCCTGTAACAACCACACCTTCTGCCCCTGAATTTACCCTGCAGGAAAAACTACTAATGGAGATCCGCGATTCACTGAAGAAATAACGAACTACCAATAAAACAAAAGGCTCTGTTGGATATCCAACAGAGCCTTTCTTATAAACTTCTGAGCTTATTATATTTTCTTGACGTTCACAGCTTTCAAGCCTTTCTGGCCTGCTTCTACTTCAAAAGTTACTTTATCCTGCTCATTTACCTGCGTTTCTAATGCAGATATGTGAACGAAGATCTGCTCTTTTGTTTTGCTGTCTGTGATGAAACCAAATCCTTTTGAGTGGTTGAACATAGTAACAACACCGGTCTTTGGACTATCATCTTCTTCCTGGTGCTTATATACTACTCCAATTTCTATGTCTTCAGCTTTAATTTCTTTTCTACGCGACATATCCGGAGGAGTTGAACTGATGTTTCCGAATTCATCAACGTAAGCAAGCATTTCGTCAAGGTTATTACCATTCCGCGCATCATTCTTCCTTTCTGCTTTCTTTTCTTCTTTATCCTGGCGCTTCTTTAGTTTATTTTTTTCTTTTTCCCTTTTACTAAATGTTGCTTTCGATTTTGCCATATTGCTTTTGTTGTTTTAATGATTGAACCCGGCGCTGGTATCTCTCCAGTAAATCTCCGGTTCAGGTGTTTCTATTGTATGTTGTTCAGGGTTGATCACTCTTTCAATAGCGAGATTAGAGTGATAAATTGGAGTTAACCTATCCAAAAGGTAGCCGCATATCGCGTAATACAATGAAGGTACAGAAATATTTTGGGGTTGCTGCACAATGTTTGCAATTCGGCAAGGTTTAGCTTTTCATTGAAGGCTAAAACATGCTGTTGCGAAATGTTGGCTAGCAAAAGGTCAGGCAGTAACTTTTTTAGCGGCAGGTAATTCTACAGTGTTTTCTACAACAATACCCTGTGGCCAGGTTTCCTGCAGTTTCTTTTCATTGGCAATGGCAATGGGGTCACCAAAAATGAAGAACAGTTTTTTCTTCAGGCCTTTCGCTTGCTTCAGGTCATTCCACATATCCACATATTCGTGGAAGTTGATGGTTATCGGGTTTGCCTTGTCCTTGATGTTGGTCGTTATTCCGTAATGCACCTGCTCTTCTTCTTTCTGGTAAGTGCCAAAAAGCCTGTCCCAGAAAATGAAAGTAGCTCCATAGTTCTTGTTGATATACTTCTCCTGCGAACCATGATGTACGCGGTGGTTAGAGGGAGTAGCAATCATGTATTCCACCCATGGATGGAGTTTAGGTATATACTCAGTATGTACCCAAAACTGGAATAGAACAGCTATTTGGTTAACTACAAAGAAGACAATGGGATGAAAACCAAGCAAGGCAACCGGTAAAAAGAAGATCAGTTTAAGGTGCTGCACCCAGCTAAGGCGGAAAGATACCGTTAAGTTATAATGCTCTGCGCTGTGATGCACCACGTGCGTTGCCCACCAAAAACGTTGCTGGTGAGAAATGCGATGCGACCAGTAGCTGCATAGATCAAATATCAGGTAGCAAGGAATAAAAGTCCACCAGTTGAGCGCCATGCGATAAGGCAAGGCGTTGTATACCCAAATAACAAAAGTGAACATTGTAAGCTTGATGGCCAAGTTCACGAAAACATTTCCAATACCTACTAATATAGATCCGACGCTTTCCTTCTTATCGTATAGATGCTTGCTCTGCTTGTAAGAAATAAACCACTCCAATAGAACGAAGAAGAACATTACAGGAGCTGCCCATACAATGATATTAGGAGCCTGAGCTTCAATTGTACCTAATGCATCGAAAGGAATAGTGGGAGCGCCAAACAAATTCAGGAAGAAAGAAAATAACATAATAGTGCAAATATTAAATCCACTCAACCATTGCTATTAATGTTACTGCGAAAATGGGAGGGAAACTCAAAGAAGAAGATCACAAAAAAAAATATACCAGTCCCGAAGGACTGGTAATGTTAGTTAAACCTCTTCAACAGTAAGTTTACTGAAATCACTGCCATGAAAAAGCCTTGAAAGGTTGATGTCCTTAGACTTGGTCCACTCTTTTACATTGGCAACAGGAACGATTCTCCAGAAGTTTTTTGACTCTAATTCTACAGCATCTTTACAATGAACGATTACGCCGTATACAGGATTTCGCTTCTTAAAAGAGATCTTGAGGTGTTTGTTTGCGGGAAGTTTATTAGCATTTAAAAACTTCTGTATTTCTTCAGTATGCATATATCTAGTTATTATAACCTATTTAAATCGAATTACATTATTGGCTGCAGTAACAAAAGGCGGAAAACCAGGCTACTACTTATATTTATAAGGATGTGGTTGACCAGGAATACCTATAGCAGACAATTATATAATTCACTCACTGCTTAACGCCGGTAGATTATTCAGAGAAGCTGCGGCACCTGTAATCCGGTAAATGTAAGCGTTTCTTGTGAAGATTACCAAAAATGAACAATCGTTAACTTATTATGCTGATATTAATGAATATCATTTTATGTTATATCAGCTGATCATGTCTACTACGCTTTTTGAAACAGCAATCTTCAAGCCACTTTCAATGCTTCACCAATACTGCTAAGCCGGTTGCAGATCATTTAGTTTGCGTTCAAGGAATTTTGTAATTGAAGGATCTTCCGTTATGTACATCAATTGGCTGATCATATACTTCAGCGCATCCATTACCACCCTATCCTTTTTACCATAATCATATATGGGTAAAATTGACTTATCAAAAATTTCTTCAAAGCTCAACGTATTTGTTACTATCCTTACTTTCCCTTCATCGTCTTTATAGACATTACCTATAGGTGATGTGATGATCTGTAAAAACAGATCAGATAAAGCGTGGATAGCTAGTACGGCTGTCCCGGGATCATTTACACCGGGGCTTAGCGCTTTCACAGCAACCTCCATCAGGTGGAAGAAGCCGTAATAAGCATTCTTGTCAATCTCCTGCCCGTAATAGAAGTCAATATCAACCAGTAAATTCTTGATATTCTTTTCTTCCACATTTCCGTGTATCACCAGCAAAGGAGTGCCTTTCAAAACATGTGTACCCATAGGATGAAGCATGCGTATCACAATATCCTGCCTCGCTGCCACTTGCAGCAGCCTGCCCAATCCAAAGCCCTGGAAATAGCCGCTTTCTGCCGACAATACCATTCTACCGCCCTCAGCTGAAAATGATTCATAACTACACCTGCTGTCTGCAATATTGTTGGTAAGTGTTTCTAAGGAGCGGTTATGTATCCGTTGTATTAGTTGCTCATACCTGAATGACTGGGTTATATAGTGCAGGAAATAAATAAAGAGAAAGATGTCGATAACAGTGAGCACCAATAAGAAGTAGATGCTCAATACAGGCAGTTGGTGTACTTCAACCTGCTCAGTGATTTGTGTAAGCAAGAATAAAGAATACACAATACTTCCTGTATAAAATGCCAGGACGATCTTTTGTACCCTGTCGCCAATGATGTTGTCGAGCATGCGGTTACTCATTTGAGAACCTGCCTGGCTCATAACAATCATCACCATAGAAAAACTAAAAACGGTAAGCGAGATGATACCAGCAGCAACGGTAGCTACTATGGTGCGCGCTGTTGTCGGATCAGAAAGGCTGATCCATTTTAAGTACTTGTTGATGTTATTGAAACTGCCTTCTTCATCCAATTCTATTAGAGCCATGGCCAGCAATAAGAACAATATGGCCATGACTGCAGGCAGGAAAGCAATGCTATGAATTGACTTGTTGTAAACCTTGCGAAACCACTTTAAGAGGATATCCAGCATGTATAAATTTAAATTTGCTGCAGGCTTTCAACACTTTCTTCAATCACTTAATTGCATCCTGCGTACAACGAGTTTTACCAATATCATTCCATACAGGAAAAACATTCAACACGAAGTACAGCATGTACAGCTAAAAACATAATGCAGTATTAAATGATGCTTACCGGAAAGGCTGTTGCATTAATCTTTCAGCTCAATCCATACGGGTGCATGATCACTTGTTTTTTCCCAGCCACGTACATTGCTATCTACACCTGCTTTTAGCAAACGTTTGTCGAGTTGCGGGCTTAGCAGGAAGTGATCAATTCGCAGCCCTGCATTGCGGCTATAAGCATTGCGGAAGTAGTCCCAGAATGTATAAATGATTTCGTCCGGGTATAGTTTCCTGATGGCATCTGTCCATCCCTGGTCTACCAAGGATTTATATGCCTCACGTACTTCGGGCCTAAACAGCGCATCGTCGCCCCATCGTTCCGGCTTGTATACATCCTTTTCAGTGGGCATTACATTATAATCACCCGCCAGCACTACCGGCTTTCCTGAAGCAAGCAAACCTGCTGCATGATCGTGTAGACGCTTAAACCAACCTAACTTATAATCGAACTTGGGTCCCGGTGCCGGGTTGCCATTGGGTAAATACAAACAGCCAACATGAATTCCCTGCACCGTAGCTTCCAGGTACCTGCTGGCTACATCTTCCGGATCGCCAGGCAGAACCCTCGATATTTCTTCTATGTCATCGGTCTTGGATAAAATAGCTACCCCGTTCCAACTTTTCTGCCCATGCCATATTGCATGATATCCCAGGTCGTATATCGCCTGTTCAGGAAATTTTTCCTGCGGCGCTTTAAGCTCTTGCATACAAACAATATCAGGGGATGTTTCCTGCAACCATTGTAGTAAAACCGGCAACCGGCCATTGACACCGTTTACGTTATAACTAGCTATTCTCATACATCAGTTTATACATGCTAACATAAGCTTCTTTTTTTGGTGAAGCATAGGCATATGATATGGCTTGTTCTAATACTGATTCAAGGAATGCGTAAAAGACAATCATGAAGAGCGGACGAGATGATCCAACCTATTAATCTTCATCTATTGGAGGATTATATTCCACCCTGTCAGCTACTACAAATATTCCTCGATCGGGATAAAGAGCAGCGATCATTTTGCGCAGTTGCGACGCATCTTTTTGCGAAAGGAAATTTCCAATACGAACCCTGAAGTTGGGTGCCTGGTAAAGCAAGTAAGTCTTCTGGTCTGGGAAGCGGCGCAGCAATTCTGATTTTACAGCATTGGCCACTACCCGATCCTGTGCGTTGTACACCTGTATACGATACCCGCTCCTGATACCACGACTGGCTACTGTTTTCGAACGTTTATTCAGCTCAGCCTGTTTTTGCGACAAGACCTCCATTCGCGGATCTTTATAAACTTTCACAATGTCACCCTGGGCAAAAGCCGCAGTTGAAAAAAAAGCAATAAGAATAAGTAAAACTAGTTTCATTGAAGTATGGGCAGTTCTTCTGTTAGCTGCCATTGTATATTATTAAATGCTGTGCCATTATCTCCTGGTATTAGTTCTTATAACCACCCAATCTTTAGGCATCGCATGATCATTTTAAAAAAAGAACTGCTGGCAAAATATTAGCAGCTACATCTGCAGTTACAAAAACTTACAAAGCAGCCTGTTAGCGAGTTTGGTGGGATATTTTAGTTCTTGAAGCCGTCCTATTTGCAGTGGTGTGCTGCTTAAAAATCTTCATCTTCGCAGCCATTTTCAATTTTACTTAAGAAATGGAAGAAATAATCAATCAGATCAACGGGGTAGTGTGGAGCAATGCGCTGATTATTCTGTGCCTGGGAACGGGGATTTACTTTTCAGTTGTTACGCGTTTTCTACAACTGCGATATATAAAACAGATGGTTCACCTGCTTTTCAAAGGCAAATCTTCTAAAACAGGTGTGAGTTCATTCCAGGCATTTTCTATAGCTGTGGCAGGCCGTGTAGGAACAGGCAATATAGCCGGGGTGGCCACCGCCATAGCCATGGGCGGACCGGGTTCCATTTTTTGGATGTGGGTGGTAGCTTTTCTTGGCAGTGCTTCGGCGTTTATAGAGTCAGTACTTGCACAGGTGTACAAAGAAGTAAAAGATGGCCAATACCGCGGCGGACCAGCTTTCTATATACAGAAAGGTCTTGGCATAAAATGGTTTGCTGCTACGTTCGCTATCATCACATTGGTAAGTTCAGCGGCATTTTTTCCGGGTGTGCAAAGCAATACCATAGCTGCCAGTATGGAAAATGCATTCAGCATCCCGCCCATCTATTCTGGTGTTGCTGTTACCTTACTGGTTGGCCTTGTAATATTTGGTGGCGTTAGACGTATAGGAAAGACAGCTGAGATAATAGTTCCGTTCATGGCCATCCTATACCTGCTGATGGCTGTAGTTATCATCATCCTGAACATTGGACGAGTACCTGAAATTTTCAGCCTTATCACCAAGTCAGCATTCGCTGCCGAGCCTGCATTTGCTGGCATTTTTGGAATGGCTGTTTCATGGGGTGTAAAGAGAGGCATTTATTCAAACGAAGCAGGACTTGGCACAGCACCTCACGCAGCTGCGGCGGCCGAAACATCGCACCCGGTAAAGCAAGGATTGGTGCAGGCATTTTCTGTTTACCTGGATACCTTACTCGTTTGTACTGCAACAGCATTTATGATCTTGTTTACCGGCCAGTATAATGTTGCTGATCCAAGTGGTGGATTTATAGTGAACAACCTTCCGGGTGTTGCTGCCGGATCAGAATACACTCAAAATGCAGTGAGTGTTCATTTCCCTTTTATAGGACCTGGTTTTGTAGCGGTATCACTCCTGTTGTTTGCTTTTACCACTATTGTTGCTTATTACTACATAGCCGAAACAAACCTGAGCTTTCTTCAAAAGCAAGGCAAAGGGAAATGGCAGGTTACCACCCTTAGGTTAGTATTGCTCGTGTCTGTTTATTATGGATCTATCCGCACAGCAGAAGCTGCGTGGGCATTAGGTGATATGGGTGTGGGGTTAGTAGCATGGCTAAATGTTATAGCGATCTTACTGCTACGTAAGCCAGCACTTAAAGCCTTAAAAGATTACCAGGCACAACGTAAGGCTGGCATCGAACCAGTGTTTGATCCTAACAAACTTGGAATAAAACATGCCGAAGTTTGGGAGAAATAATTCCTGTTTATTCTTTACATATTGCTCCTTACAGCAGTAATTATCTTGTGCACTGAAATCAACAAGTGGAGAATTACAATTTCTGTGTCATCACCCTACATTGCTCCTAAGCGACAAATGATACACGAACTGTAGATAAGAGGAATATCCTTCAGCTCAAATGCTTGTATTGATTTGCGGTAAACCCTGTCGGGGCTGCTTTTTACTTCTATGAAAAGATCACCTAGTTTATAAAGTGCGAACCTGGTAAAACCGTCTGATAGCTCATCTAACTTTTCGGCATCGTAAATCAGCTGATGCTTTTCTATATCTGGAAGCGAATTAAATTTCTCACTAAACATATTGCTGGTTTGATGGAACCTCAATCACAATACATGCCATACAACAATCATATGTACCTCAGCATTTTATGAATTTCGGTTGGTGAAGAATGTGAGGAAGAACCGTTGAAAAGTGTTCAATCTCCTACCCGCTGCAGCACCAGATCATCCAACATGTCGAATGTTCTGGTTTTAGATATTACTCATGCTTTATATATAGGCGCTTTAATTTAATTGAAAACCATTACCAGCGGCAACTATTAAAACTTTTTAAAGCTCGCAGGAAACTATCGCAGGTACATTTACGTTGAAGTATGCAGAGATGCAGAAAATTCGATGCACAACAAACCTATATGAAAAACCTTTCCGCTACTGATCTGCTTGAGCAAGACAAGCAGAATCTGCTATTGAAAAACAAACCGTACGACCTGGAAGAAGTACTGGATAACATCACAGATGGGTTTTGTTTTTTTGACAACCAGTGGATCGTTAGAACCTGGAACAAAACAGCCGAAGAATATACCGGAGTAAAAAGAGAAGATATTGTAGGTAAGGATTACCGCGACGTAATGGTTGATCCGTTTTCAAAGTTTCTTGCTAAGAAGTTTGAAGTAGCAATACAGCAAAAACAAGAATCACAACTGGAAGAATTTGTAGAGCAGTATAAACTTTGGTTTCGGATAAATATTTTTCCTTCACCGCTTGGAGTATCGTTTTTTGTAAAAGATGTAAATAGTCAAAAGGAGCAGTGCCTGCAAAACCTGAAGTCTAAAGCTAATATTGACGCTCTTATTAATGCATCTAAGGACCTGCTTTGGGCGGTAGACAAAAACTGTAACCTTATTGCATGCAATGACACTTTTAAAGAAGCTATTTACAAATTAACTGGTCATCATTTAAAAGAAGGCGACAATATCCTGCTTCCATATTTTGAAAAGGAAAATCATCATTGGAAGACGTTGTATGAGAATAGCTTTAGTGGTGGCAGCTTTTGCCTTGACAACCATAGGATCGATCCTGAAACAGGAAATATGATCAGTGAAGAAGTCTGCTTTAATTCTATCTACAACAATGACAAAACTGAAATTGTAGGAGTAGCGTGTTCTTCAAGAGACATAACTGACAGGAAGGAAAAACAAGCCATCATCACCGATCATTACCATGTGCTTAAGGCTAAAGAAGCCGACCTGCAGCGGGTAATGGCAGACCTGGAAAAAGTGATGAACTCTTCGCTTGACATCATTTGTTCCATTGATGAAAAAGGTCACTTTGCCAAAGTGAGTGCAGCTTCCAAAACGGTATGGGGTTATGCGCCTGGAGAACTGGAAGGAAGATCTTACCTGGATTTTGTAGCGCCAGGATATGTAGAACTTACAGAGGATACAATAAACAAGGTGACCCTCGGCACCGTGATGACCAACTTCCAGAATGTGCATATTAGGCAGGATGGCACGCATGTACCCATGCTTTGGTCGCTAAAATGGGATGAACAGGAAAAGACAATGTTCTGTATTGGCAAAGATGCCACCGAGATGAAACGTGCAGAAATGCTACAAAAGGAAACGGAACAACGTTTCTCTTCGTTGATACAAAAAGGTGCAGACATGATCGGTATAATTGATCCGACAGGAAACTATAGCTATGTAAGTTCCAATGTAGAAAGAGTGATCGGGTATACAGCAGAAGAATTATTAGGATTTAATGCCCTTTCGTTGGTACATGAAGATGACCTGGGAAAGATTATGGAAGAACTGAGTACGCTACTTCAATGTAAAGAAAGGAAAATAGCAGACTTCAGGTTTAAACACAAGAATGGCGAATGGAGATGGATAGAGGTGATTGGTACCAATATGCTAGAGGATGAGCTTATCAAGGGCATTGTTATCAACTCGCGTGATGTAACCGATAGAAAAAATGCAGAAGAAGAACTGAGGTATAATAAGGAAAGGTTAGAAACAGTATTGAAAGCCACCAATGAAGCAATATGGGAGTACAATATGGAAACCAAAGAATTGTATTGGAATGAAACCTATACCAAACACTTTGGGTACCATGAGGGTGAAACAACAACCTTAGAGGTATGGAAAGAGAACATTCATCCAGACGAGGCTGAGCAGGTTTGGGAGGAAACGATCAATTTTCTCAAACAAAATAAAACCAGGTACTGGAAGAAAGATTATCGCTATAAGAAAAAGAATGGCGAGTATGCTTATGTATTAGATCAAGGCTATATTATACTGGATGAAAACAATAATCCTATTCGATTTGTCGGTTCGTTGATAGATAATACAGAACGTAAAAAAATAGAGCTTGAGAAAGAATTCATCATTAAAGAATTGACCAAAAGTAACAACGACCTGAAGCAATTTTCTTTTATAACCTCTCACAACTTACGTGCACCGTTATCAAACATCCTCGGCATCTTAAGCATCATCGATTACAAGTCGTTTGATGAAAATCACCAGAAGATGTTCAACCTGCTAAAGGTATCTACTTGCCAGCTGCAGGAAACCATCAAAGACCTTACTGACATCATTGTTATCAGGAACAGGACAAACCTTGAAACAGAGCTTGTACATATAGATAAGATCATTGAGAATGTAAGTAAGGTTTATCTCAATACACTCCATGACATTCCGCACGAGGTAAATCTTGATCTGCAGGCAAGGGAAGTATACCTATACAAACCATATATCGAAAGCATTTTCATCAACCTTATTTCCAATGCTGTTAAATACCGCTCAGCCGAAAGAAAACTGGTGATAAATATTCATACTTATCGTAATGAAAAAGGTGAACTGGTGCTTCGTTTCAGCGACAACGGATTAGGTATTGATACTTCTAAATTCTCAGACAGGTTGTTTGGCTTGTACCAGCGTTTTCATGATCATGTAGAAGGTAAAGGACTGGGATTGTTCATTGTAAGATCGCAGGTGACGGCACTGGGTGGAACTATAGCTCTGCAAAGCAAGGTAAATGAGGGAGCCACATTTATTATTACCATAGCTCCAAAAGAGAGTTGAGTTCTACAACAAGCTGTTAGCGTTCTTAATTTCCATTAGGCATAGTTTTTCTTACTCGTTGTAATAAAACAGCCATGGAAAACAACAATGAACACAAAGGCAGTGAGTTTAAGAACGTGCAGGAAACCTGGGATCAGAATGAACAGAATGATGCTAATAAGGAAGCTTCTGCTGATGCACCTGCTACACCAGCAACCAATGATGATGCTCTTCAGCAGACCATAAAAAACGAAGCAACAGAATACGACCAGGCAGATAAAGAGGAGCGCCTGCTAGGTGGAGAAAGAGCTACAGTAAACGATGATCAGGCGTAGCTAACAGCATTTAGAAGGTACGTCCATCCCTGAACTTTACATTCTTTTTGCCGGCGTTCTTCTTTTCAAAATCAAGTACGGCCTGTGGCTTTACTTTAGCTGGAGCCTTCTTCACGCTGTCCACCGGTACTTCTATCATAGTAGTTGCGCCTAATTGATTAGGATCTTCTTTTTTACCCAGGAAATACTTTTCAGTCCTGGAGATCATACCGTCATTGTAGTATCTCCATGTACCGTGCTTTACAGCTTCGCCCTCTATCTTAATCACCTTTCGCTGCACCTTGTACGGGTCATACACATCCGGCACATCAATGGTATCATAAGGATTTTCAGGATTAACAGCCTTCCAGCTTTCTTCACGGGCAATGCCAGCCATACTATAATACTGGCTCACACCATCTTTTTGTCCCCAGCGGTAACGCTCTATAGCAAACAAGTCGCCCATCAAAGTATAGATACGCCAAACGCCTTCTTTCTTTCCATCTTTGTAAATACCTTCTTCTTCATATCCAGGCTCACCGCGTAATCCATCCACCTTCACACTCCATTTTCCCTGCTTCAGGTTATTGTTATCTATGCAATTGATGGTTTCGCCGTTGGCAGCTTTTCGCGAAGATTTACATTGTGCAGATACATGAAAAGACAACAATAACAACGGGAAGAAGAGGAATTTCATGAGCTGAAAATTAGGTCGTGAAAATAACAATGTTTCTTGTAGCTGCTTTCCTTGCTACTGTTAAAAAACCACTTGGTTCAGTTATCTTCGGCAACATTATCATTAAAACTGTATTCCCGCTTGATTATGAAACATTTCTTCCTGGTCCTATTCCTGGCAGTCTCGTTCAACCATTATGCGCAGGTGAAACCAACACCCGCCACCGAACGTATGAAGAGCATACAACAGCGCAAGTCATTGCAGCAAAACTCATTGGTTAACCACATTTCATTCCGCAACATTGGCCCTACTGTAATGAGCGGCAGAGTGGTGGACATAGAAGTTAACCCATCAGACGCAACAGAGTTTTATGTTGCTTATGCTACAGGTGGCCTGTGGCACAGCACCAACAATGGCCAAAGCTTCTCTCCTATTTTTGATAGTGAAGATGTACTCTTCATTGGCGACATAGCAGTAAACTGGCAAGAGAAGAACAGGGTGATTTGGGTTGGAACCGGCGAAGTGAACAGTAGCCGTTCTTCGTATGCTGGTATAGGTGTTTACAAAAGCAACAACAATGGCAAAAGCTGGGAGTACTTAGGTTTACCTGAAAGCCACCACATAGGCAAAATACAGCTGCACCCTACTGACCCCAACACTGCATGGGTAGCGGTGCTTGGACATCTATATTCTCCTAACAAAGAAAGAGGCGTTTATAAAACCACTGACGGTGGTAAAAGCTGGAAGCAAACACTTGCCATAGACGAAAACACAGGTGTGGTAGAAATGGACATCAACCCTGCTAATCCTAATGAACTGTATGCGGCAACATGGTACCGTACCCGTCGCGCCTGGAATTTTGAAGAAGGCGGGAAAACAAGTGGTATTTATAAAAGTACAGACGGTGGCAATACATGGAACTTGCTTACAACTGCCGGTGCAGGTTTCCCTACCGGAGACAATGTAGGTAGAATAGGTGTTGCTGTTTATCCAAAGAACCCACAGGTAGTTTATGCAATAGTAGATAATCAGAACAGGCGACCTGATACTGCACAACGTAAAGCTGATACGAGCAGGTATGAACTGAAAGAGTTTCATAACCTGACAAGGGAAAAGTTTCTTGCGTTGGAGGACAGGAAGATCGACTCATTTATCAGGCGTACCAGCATTCCTAGAAAATACACTGCAAAAGGAATTAAAGAGTTGGTAGCAAATAATCAATTGAAGCCAACAGCTATATATGATTACCTGTACAATGGCGACGAAAATAGTACGCCGGTTATTGGTGCCGAAGTATACCGCAGTAATGATGGTGGAAGAACCTGGCAGAAAATGAACCAGAAGGGATTGGATCTGTATAGTTCTTTCGGCTATTATTTCGGTAAGATCTATGTAAGCCCTTCCAATGAAAATAAAGTAGTGATACTTGGTATTGATCTGCTTGCAAGCACAGATGGTGGTAAAACATTTAAATCAATAGATCGCGAAAATGTACATGCTGACCACCACGCACTATGGATAAATCCAAACCGCGACGGTCATATGCTAAATGGCAACGACGGCGGCTTGAACATTACCTACGACGATGGTAAAAACTGGTCTATTGCTAATACACCTCCTGTAGGTCAATATTATGCTATCAATGTAGACAATGCCCGCCCATACAATGTATTTGGAGGCTTACAGGATAATGGTACCTGGTATGGTCCATCCAACCACAGGGAAAATGCACGCTGGCATGTTTCAGGTGATTATCCTTTTAAGTCTATTGGTGGCGGCGATGGTATGCAGGTACAAGTAGATACACGCGACAATCAAACCGTTTACACAGGTTCACAATTTGGTGTTTATGTAAGGCAGAATTTACGGAACCGCCAGGACAGGCGTTTCATCAGGCCAAGTAACGACCTGGGTGAGGCAGCTTATCGTTTCAACTGGCAGTCACCAATCCTGCTTAGCCCGCACCACCAGGACGTATTATATTTTGGAACCAATCGCTTTCACCGCAGTATGAACAAAGGCGACACACTGCCAGCTATCAGTCCCGATCTTACTACCAGCCCGCAGCAAGGCGACGTTCCTTATGGTACGCTTACCACCATCAGCGAAAGCCCGCTAAAGTTTGGTCTGATTTATACCGGTACAGATGATGGTAACATTCACGTTAGCCGGGATGGCGGGTACAACTGGACACTCATTAGCGGTAAACTTCCTAAAGGTCTTTGGGTTAGCCGTGTAGTAGCGAGTGCCTACAAAGAAGGTCGTGTTTATGCTTCGCTGAATGGCTACCGCAACGACAACTTCATGCCTTACCTGTTTGTAAGCGATGACTATGGCACCAACTGGAGAAGCATAGCTGCTAATCTTCCATTTGAACCAATCAATGTGGTGAAAGAAGACACTCGCCATGACAGCCTGTTGTATGTAGGAACCGATGGTGGTTTATATGTAACGGCAGATGCAGGTAGATCATATTTCGCATGGACCAATGGCCTACCGAAGAGTGTACCTATCCACGATCTTGTGATACAACAAAGAGAGAATGAACTGGTACTTGGAACACATGGACGCAGCTTATATATAGCTAAACTTGACAGCGTTCAGCTGCTAATGACAAACGCCACCTACCGCAAGCAAAAAGAAGCCGAAGTAGGAAAAGGGCAAGCGGTGATAACACCAATCAATAAAGTTCCGGCAAGGAAGAGTAAGAGCAATACAGAAGGTGCTCAACTAGATGGTCCTTCACTTACACGTAAGGATTAACTGGTCATAAAAAAGCAATAAGGCTGTCCCTGCGAAGAGACAGCCTTATTTTTTTATAAGCTTTGATAGAGAAATCTAATTACTTATCCAGGAAAAACTGCACCGCAAGTGCATATCCCTTTAAGCCAAGCCCGCTTATAGTACCACGTGCCTTTGCTGACACATGCGATATCTTCCTGAACTCTTCCCTTGCATGTACATTGCTGATGTGTACTTCAATAACAGGAGTGGTGATAGCTGCAATAGCATCTCCTAAAGCCACCGAAGTATGTGTGTAGCCACCGGGATTAAGTATGATACCATCATGATCAAAGCCCACTTGCTGCAAATAATTGATCAACTCCCCTTCTACATTGGTTTGAAAAAAAGTAAAATTGACAGCAGGATACTCCTTACGCAGTTGATCAAGAAAACCTTCAAATGTTTCGCTACCGTAAATACCCGGCTCACGTTTGCCCAGCAAATTGAGGTTAGGCCCGTTGATGATTGCAATTTTCATTCAGTGGATTTAGAAGATAGATTACAATCTTGTCTTTACACTTTCAATGAAGTCGTCAAACAAATACCTGCTATCGTGCGGCCCAGGAAAACTTTCAGGATGATATTGAACACTGAAAGCTGGTTTGTCTTTCAAACGAATTCCTTCTACGCTATCATCATTCAGGTTGATGTGCGTGATCTCGATGTTCGGGTTCCTACGCACAGCTTCCGGGTCTACACCAAAACCATGGTTTTGCGTAGTTATTTCACATTTACCTGTATTTACATTTAGAACCGGGTGATTTAACCCGCGGTGTCCATGGTGCATTTTGTAAGTAGGAATATCATTAGCTAGCGCCAGCAATTGGTGGCCAAGGCAAATACCAAAAACAGGCTTCTCTTCGGCAAGCACTTCTTTTACTGTATTAACCGCATAATCCATAGCAGCCGGGTCGCCAGGACCATTAGAAATAAAATAACCCTGCGGATTGAAGGCTTTCATATCAGACAGTGAAGCATTCGAAGGAAACACCTTTACATGCGCACCACGAGATGTCATACAAGTAAGAATGTTTTGCTTCACACCATAATCAATAACTGCAATTTTGATAGGAGAATTAGGATCACCTTGTTCGTAAGCTTCTTTGGTTGAAACCTTTGATGCCAATTCCAGTCCGGCCATGCTAGGTACTTCAGCTAGCATCTCCTTTAGTTTCTGCTCGTCTAGAACCTCAGATGAAATGATACAGTTCATAGCACCTGTAGTTCTTACATGTGCTACAAGTGCCCTCGTATCTACATCTTCTATTGACACAATGCCATTTTCCTTTAGGTATTCATCCAAAGATCCTTTGGCTTGCCTGCGGCTATACAACTCTTCCAGGTTGCGACCGATCAACCCCTGGATCTTTACAGAATCACTTTCTATATCTGAATCCTTCACGCCGTAATTACCTACGTGCACATTGTTCATGATAACGATCTGCCCATAATAACTTGGATCGGTAAAAACTTCCTGGTAACCAGTCATACCGGTGTTGAAACATATTTCACCGGTGGTAGTACCAATTTTACCAAATGCCTTGCCGTGGTAAATGGTTCCATCTTCTAGTAGCAGTACAGCGGGAGCTTGATTATTCATGCGTAATTGAGTGGTTTCTTATTATTAAACAGGTTCAACCTTTATGAGCTAAAACCGTTGAATGATGTAATGCTGTACAAGTGAGTGACACAACGATGTTGAGTACTGTTATGCAGCCGGCGCAAAAATATCATTCAGCAGTAAAACATCTTGATAATTTTTCAACAGTTGGTAAAAACAAAAAAGGCAAGATCATTACGACCTTGCCTTTTTATATTTTCTAAAGTTTGCCAATTACTCAGCAGCTTTATTTTCTTCTGAAGTTTCTGTGGTTTCAGTAGCAGGAGCTGTTGCTTCAGCATCAGAAGCAGGTGTAGTAGTACCTTCAGCTGCAGTTGCAGCTTTTTTACGACCACCACCAGCACGACGTGTACGCTTAGCAGGCTCTTTAGTTTCACCAACACCTTTTCCGTAAACTTCGTTGTAGTCAACTAGTTCAATCATTGCCAGTTCAGCGTTGTCACCATGACGAGCACCCAACTTGATGATACGAGTGTAACCACCTGGACGAGCTTCAACCTTTGGACGGATCACATCAAAAAGTTCTTTGATTGATTCTTTGTCTTGCAGGTAGCTGAAAACGATACGACGCTGGTGCGTGCTGTTTTCTTTTGCTTTAGTTATCAGTGGCTCTACATAAGTACGCAAAGCTTTAGCTTTTGCCAATGTAGTAGTGATACGCTTGTGAGCGATCAGTTGAGATGCAAGGTTGCTAAGCAACGCTTTGCGGTGGCTCGCTGTGCGGCCTAAATTGTTGATTTTGTCTCCGTGACGCATGACGTGTGTTTTATAGGTTGTACCGTGTCAGGAATTACAACCCTTGTGAATTCAAAATTCAAAAGTCAAAATTAAAAACCTGAGAAGGTCCTTTTTTGACTTTTGAATTTTGACTTTTGATTTAATAATCTTCCTTATCTATACCCATTTTGCTCAGATCCATTCCGAAGCCAAGGCCTCTTTCGTTCAGTACTTGCTCGATCTCAGAAAGTGATTTCTGACCGAAGTTTCTGAATTTCATAAGGTCTTCCTGCTCGTATTGTACCAGTTCGCTCAGGCTATTGATCTTAGCAGCTTTCAAACAGTTAAATGCACGTACGCTCAGGTCAAGATCTTCCAATGGAGTCTTCAGGATCTTGCGCAGTTGCAGTGTTTGCTCGTCTACCAGGTCTTCTTTCTTCTCTTCTTTGTTGTCGAAAGTGATGTTCTCATCAGTGATGATCATCAGGTGCTGGATCAGGATACGAGAAGCTTGTTTAACAGCTTCCTCAGGATGGATGGTACCATCTGTCTGAACGTCCATCAACAGTTTTTCGAAGTCGGTTCTTTGTTCAACACGAGTGTTCTCGATGCTGTACTTTACATTCTTGATCGGAGTATGAATACTATCAATAGGAATATACCCGAAAACTGAATCTTTCACACGATTGTCTTCAGCCGGAACGTATCCACGACCTTTAGCAATAGTGATCTCTATATCTAGTTTAGAGCTGTTATCCATAGTACAGATCAGCAATTGAGGGTTCATTACTTCAAAACCCTGTGTAGCATCGCCAATCATACCTGCTGTAAATTCAGTTTGATTCTTGATGTTCAATGTGATCCTTTCAGTTCCAACCTCGCCTTCTACTTTCTTCTTGAAACGCACCTGCTTTAGGTTCAGGATGATTTCAGTTACATCTTCTGTAACACCACGAAGGGTAGCAAATTCATGCTCTGCACCTTCGATTTTTATACCTACAATGGCGTAACCCTCCAATGAACTAAGTAATACTCTGCGAAGAGCATTTCCAATGGTCAGGCCGTAACCTGGCTCCAATGGACGGAATTCAAATTGTGCTTCAAAGTCGTTTGCCTTCTGAAGAACGATTTTATCGGGCTTTTGGAAATTTAAAATGGCCATTTGTTATTGACGATTTGTTGATTTAAATGTTGTGAGTGTCAGTTGTGAGTAGTTAGTTGTGAGTGATATGAATGAGAGCTTTACTCATTGCTCACTACTCACCATTCACAACTCACTTCTATTACTTACTGTACAATTCCACGATCAGTTGCTCCTTGATGTTCTCAGGAACACTTTCACGCTCAGGGTAAGCTATAAAAGTACCTCTTAGTTCAGCCTCGTTCCAGTCTAACCAAGAGAACTTTTGGTTTTTACCACGGATAGCACTTGTAACAGCAGTGTTAACAGAGCTCTTTTCTTTAAGACCGATGATATCACCTGGCTTTAATTGGAAAGAAGGAATGTTTACAACTTCACCATTTACAGTAACGTGCTTGTGGCTAACCAGCTGGCGTGCAGCAGGACGGCTAGGAGCAATACCTAAACGGAAGATAGTGTTATCTAAACGTGCTTCCAGAAGTTTGATAAGGTTTTCACCAGTTACGCCTTTACGACGTGCAGCTTCGGTGAAAGTGTTACGGAATTGCTTTTCAAGCAAACCATAAGTGTACTTAGCTTTTTGCTTTTCTTTCAACTGAAGTGCGTATTCACCCAGTTGCTTACGCTTACGCTGAGCACCGTGGATACCCGGAGGGTTGCTGTTTTTGCTCAACCACTTACCGTTGCCTAAGATAGGCTCTCCAAAAATTCTTGAGATCTTGGTCTTGGGACCTGTGTACCTTGCCATGTTTGTTTCTTTTTCAGATTTTTTAGTTCCAGGTATAGTTCATCAAAAATCTTAAAACGCGACCTATACCTGCTTTTGATAATTCAAAACTTAAAAGTCAAAAATCAAAAACCATTTATTGCTTTTGATTTTTGACTTTTTACTTTATTATACTCTTCTCTTCTTAGGAGGACGACAACCGTTGTGAGGTAATGGGGTAACGTCTTTGATCATGGTTACTTCGATACCGCTGTTAGCCAAAGCGCGGATAGCACCTTCTCTACCTGAACCAGGACCTTTTACATAAACGTCTACTCTCTTCAATCCTGCTTCCAAAGCTACTTTAGCGCAATCTTGTGCAGCTAGCTGTGCAGCGTAAGGAGTGTTCTTTTTAGAACCACGGAATCCCATTTTACCAGCACTAGCCCAGCTAATAACCTGGCCATTCTTGTTGGTAAGAGAGATAATGATGTTGTTGAATGTAGCGCTGATATGAGCGTCGCCGTAAGCGTCCACTTTCACTACTCTTTTCTTGGCAGCTGCTTTTGCGCTGTCTTGTCTTTGATTTTTAGCCATTTTCTTTTTTTGAGGTAATCTTCTAAAAATGATAGTCTCTCCCTGCTAGGCAGCAGATCCGACGACTGGTATAAACAACAAATTACAAACTACAGGTTCCAATGATACACTGGAACCTATAGTTTGTAACATGGTTATATTATTTCTTAGGTGCCTTCTTTTTACCGGCAACTGTCTTACGCTTACCTTTCCTGGTACGGCTGTTAGTACGGGTTCTTTGTCCGCGAAGAGGTAAACCTTTACGATGACGAAGACCACGGTAACAAGCGATATCCAACAAACGCTTAATGTTCATTTGAGTTTCGCTACGAAGTGCACCTTCTACCTTAATCTCATTGTTGATGATATTACGGATAGCAGTTTGCTCTTCATCGTTCCAGGTGTTCACTTTCTTGCTACGGTCAATTCCAGCTTTGTCAAGAATGTACTGGGCTGTAGAAAGACCTATACCATAGATATAGGTAAGACCTATTTCGCCTCTTTTACTTTTTGGTAAATCTATACCGGCAATACGAGCCATATTTTAATTTCTGATTTTGTGATTTGGTGATTTTGGGATTGTATTTCGGATATCGAAATCTCAAAATATCGAAATCCCGAAATCCCACAATTCTTTCTTACCCCTGGCGCTGCTTGTAGCGAGGGTTCTTTTTGTTTACAATGTACAGCTTGCCTTTTCTTCTCACGATCTTGCAATCTGCACTACGCTTTTTAATAGATGCTCTAACTTTCATGATGTGTGTTATTAAAATTCCTTATGCTTATTGCTATCGGCTATCAAAGGCTAACAGCTAATTGTTTACTATTTATACCTGAAAATGATACGTCCACGGCTCAAATCGTACGGGCTCATCTCTACTCCTACTTTGTCGCCAGGTAAAATTCGTATGTAATTCATTCTCATTTTACCGCTGATGGTGGCAATGATCTCATGACCATTTTCCAACTTCACCCGAAACATTGCATTGGACAAAGCTTCTATGATTGACCCATCTTGTTTTATCAGTGCTTGTTTAGACATATTATTTTTGGGAGCGCGAAGATAAGCACATACACAACAAAGAAGAAAAAATAGTGGAAAATTTTGAATATTTTGTGGAAAAGTTAATAAATACTGTTCCTATTTCATCCAATTCTTCTAAAACTGCAACTTTTCTTGGCAACGGCCCCTGTTATATTAAAGATGATTGCTTAAGGTAACCCTTGTCAGTAGAGTAAATAAACATGCAACTGCCGTTTTTTATGTTTTGAATGATCTCGGGTGCATCTTTTGTAGGCACTGCAGGACATCCAAAACTACGTCCAAGGTAACCAGTAGATTTATAAAATGATTCATTGGCATAATCTGCGCCGTGAACCACGATAGCCCTTGCTCTTGCATTATCATTGATGTTTCTTTCTACACCATCTAAACGTAGTGACAAGCCATGTTTACCTATATATGTTTCTGAAGTAACATAAAAACCAAGACTGCTTTGATATGATTCCGCTTTGTTAGAAAAGGTAGTTGCCATCAACAACCCGGTGTTGCGGCCATGCGCAACATGCGAATGCCTAACCAGTTTGTTTTTCTTCATATCTATTATATACATCCGCTTGCTGGTGCTGGGTTGGCTAAAATCGATGATGGTCAACAAGTCATTCTTTATCTTTCCTTGTGTTTTAAGTTTAGAATATCCATTTATAGCAAGCTGAAAAGCCTGTTTGTTCAACTTGAGGTTTTGCAGGTTTAGCACATCGTATAGTGCAGTAAAGCGCATTTTCTCAGAAGAAACTGCATCATTAGCTACTACTTCTGTAGAAGCCAAAGAATCAGTACCAGTTTCAAAACTTGCTTTTACTATAACCTCATTTTTTGCTTTATACGCTGTTACGCCAAATGACACAAGAACCAGAGCTACGAGGGTAATCCATAATTTTTTGGGCATAAGATTGTACATTTTTTTAGGTTAACGAGCACGAAGGTATCATGTAAAAACAACATATTGCCTCTGTTTTAGCTAGTTAACAAACCCATAAGTGTGGAATTAATTCCCATGTACCAGATTAACTGAAGCTCAACATTTTACCAAGCTTTTTTAAAATCAACAGGTTGTTAAAGCTGCCTCTCCTTTTTTTAATCCAGCAAATTGATCGGCAATATCAGCTCCCATTGATTAGGTTGTGTAAAGCCTCTATATTGGTTATTCAACAAACGGCTGTAGCGAATACCAAAGGTCACTGGTTGCTGATTCCACCATTTTGTATCGAAATACATTTCGCCACCGGCAGTATTGAATGGAAACATAGCGCCTGTTCTTAAACTTTTGCCCTGTGTGATATCGTAAAATCCATTTGCCCGTACCCGCTGAAAGTATACTATATTACCTATCCCAAAATCAGGGTAGAACAACGGAAAGTGGTAGTTAAACCCAATGCGCCACATCTGTGGAAAATCCACCGATGTGTATCCTCTCGAAAAAGGAAAACTGTTGCCAAAGAAATACTGGTTCATTGTGTCCCGCTGTTGAAAAGCAGCATTGATAACCAAGTTATGATTTACATGCAAACCAGGTAAATACAAAGCAGCATTTGCAAGCAGCTGGTTTGCCTCCAGCTTATCTATAGATTTACGATACTGCAGTAGAAGTGTTTGCGCCCACCGTGGATAGATATGTTGCAGCGCCTGCTGAATTTGCCCGGTGTACAACAACCTGCCCTGTATATAGTTGAAGTTCCTGGCTGCAAGTAGTGATTTACCTATCCCCGTCCATTGGATCTGTTGGTTATTTAATGAACTGTTAAGTGTAAGAAAACGATATTGCCTGCCGCCGGAAAGATTGAGCGGAAGACGAACCCCTGCATTCAGATTAAGTTCATTGTAGTTGAAACTTGTATCTCGGTTGTATACGATGGTTCTGTCCCAGGTGTGGTTGATACCTAAAGTTGGTTGCAAATACCAGCCTCCATAGATGCCAGTAAAGCCGGCGCGATGGCTTGTTTCATTCCTGTTGTAAGTGTAAGCCAACTCAGACTGGAATGTATTTAAAACATTTTGGCCATATAGTGTAAAAGAAAACTCCTGCAGGTCGTACAATGGCCGCCAGCTATGGAAGTTGAAAAATCCAAAACCCTTCCTGTAACGCTGCGTGGTAAAGGGGCGAAGGGATATATTCTCTAAAGTGGAAGAAGGTTCTTGTTTTAATGCATTAGGAACATAAAGATCAGGTAGTGCATTCTCTCCTTCGCCTACACGTTGCCAGAGTAAGTCGCTGGCAGCTGTAGTTATTAGTTTATAGCCTGTAGATGAAAACGTAGAAGAAAATAAAAGGTTCTTCCCTCTATTCATTACCGCCTGGTAATGACCTGTTGGCTGAACAGCTACCCTGAACAAAGCTTTGGTGTTTTCTACGAACGCCCAAACTTCATCACTGCCTTTATATGTGCTGGAGAAAAAAATAGTATCACCTTGAACTGTAGGAAAAGCATAAACCCGATTGGCATACGGCACCAATTCGGTTTCTTTTGCAGATGGTATATCAAACCTGATCAAAGCCATTTTTCCATCTTCATTTCTTGCAAGCGTATAGATGGCGCTGTCGTTAGCAGAGAATTTTGGATAGGTATACACCACACCACGCCTGGCCACTGATCTGAATGTATTGTTACCTGTTTCGTCAACTACCACCAATGTAGAAGTAAGATCAGTACGCATATCTACCGCTACTATTTTACTACCATCGTTACTTATATCAGGTGCAAAATATCTTTGATGGTTGGTGATAACCTTTCTATCACCAGTAGCTGCATCCATCAAAATGATATTGCTATACTCCCTGTAGCCCCACCTGCTGTCCGGGTTCAAGCTCGCATATACTATTCTTCCATTCTTGTAAGAGAAGTAATCATCATGAGCAATATCGCGTGTTGCCAGCTTCTCCTCCTCTCCATTTTCTTTTACTTTATAAAAAGCAGGAATTTGCCTGTAACCCCTTTTCATTACAATCAACGACCCATCTTCAGTCATGTAAGGGTATTTGTAATCTACTCGCGTAGCTACATTTTTAGGCGTTACGTAAGTAGGTTCTACTCCTTTTGCCAGCTGCCATTTTTGCTGGTAAAAGTTGAAGGCATCATTTACAAACTGCTTATATGGAATGCCTGCATGCCGCCTGATGGCACCTTGCCACGGGTAAATGATCGGCTTGAAACGTACTGCATCCTGCGAAACTTTTAGCCAGAAGTCCTGCCCATATTTTTCGCGACCATACGACACCAACATATACCCCAACGAATAATGATCGGGAACAAAATCCTTTAGTGAACCATTGCGTAGCTTCATGAACGAATACTTGCGGCCATCGCGATTGAGCGACTGGAAACCATTGAAGAAGTAAGGGATCCTACCCCTACCCTGCCTGCTCAAAACAGTCTCAGAAAAAACAGCATCACCTTCAAAAAAATAATCCGGAACAGCAGCGCTATTCAGCAGGTCCTGTCCCTGCTGGCCAAATACAAATGACATAGCCCTGGCTAATCCAACATTGAAGTTGGTGTACTGCTGTACGTGCCTGTATTCGTGAACAGAAAGATTATCTAACCAGCTAAGGCCTCCAAGTTGAAAGCTGTTTTGCGGTGGCGTCAGGTAAAACTCGCTACGGTATGGTCCCAGCCCCACATAAGCATTGGAAACGGTCGATTGATTTTGTAAAACAATATTGATCTTACGCAGCCTGTTGCCTATAGTAGCCGATTGCTGTTTATGTACTTCATGAACTACGGAAGCAACTCTTCTTGCCGCATCATCCAAGCCTTCAGGATAGATGACACGCGCTGTATCAGTACTTACTTGCTTCCATTTTATAGAAGATGGATTGCCTCCGAATACTTGTGCATGCGTATGGCTAACCACAAGTAGACAAATGATGAATAACAAAGAATAAAAAGAACAACGTAGAATAGGTTTGAAGCTTACAAAGAAGCTGGCTGGCAAATGATCTTTTACTTGCATGAAGTTGTTTGTACCGGAAGTTATGTACGCATTTACTAATAAAAAAAATGCCACCAAAAAAGGTGGCATCGATAACTGCAATTAAGGATTTATCTAATTAAGCACTTCAGACAACTTCTTTTCAAGCTCTTCGCCATGAAGATTGCGTGCGATGATCTTGCCTTCCCTGTCAAGTAAAAGATTGAAAGGAATAGCTCGAATACCATACAGTTTAGCTACTTCATTTTCCCAGAACTTCAGGTCGCTCACATGTGTCCATGTAAGCTTATCATCGTGTATTGCTTTTATCCACCTTTCCTGTGCGCCCGGCTGATCGAGGCTCACACCCAATACATGAAAACCTTTGTCTCTATACTGGTTGAAGATCTTTACCACATTAGGGTTATCTCTCCGGCAAGGGCCACACCAACTAGCCCAAAAGTCAACAAGCAAAACTTTTCCACGAAGTGAAGACAACGAAACAGGAACTCCTGCAGTATCGTTTTGCGTGAAATCAATAGCTGTCTTGCCAATTCCAAGCTTACGAGCTATATCAATTCTTGCAGCTAGATCTTGTGCTGATGGTAGCGCTTTTAGATTGGCAGGTAGCAAGTCGAAAACAGGCTGTACCTTATCTGCATCTATATCGTATCCTGCAAATTGGTTAACTGCATAAATAGCTATCGGCGAGGAAGGATTGGCCTGGACATATTGTTTATTCGCTTCTTTCGATTTCACTTCCACCGCTTCAAAAAGAGACGTCAGTTTATTTTTAGTTTCCTCGTCTTTCGCTTCGCGCCACTGGTTGCTTAGCTGAGCGATCTCGTCATTGTATGGTTTTAGCAACGCGGTCAGTTTCTTCATCTCATCATGAGCTGCAGATCCCTTCACTGTTGTATTGCTAAAAGAATCAACAGAAACAATGCTTATGGTTGTAGGGCTAAGAAAAACGGCTGTGTAATCTCTGGCTGTATTTGTTTTCACTGGTGTACCATCGGCTGCAGCTACATATTTTACAGAAAGCGTTGCACGTACAGGTTCGGCAATGGTATTCGAAATGGTATAACTTCCTTTGTTCACTACCGCGCTATCTAGTCGTCTCTCTCCGCCGTTACTATAGCGCAGGTACACTTTTTCAACCGGCATGTTTATATTCTTGATCTTGCCTTTGAGGATGAACTTTTTCTCCTCCTGGCTATTGGCCATAATTCCCACTAATACGGCTGCTAGAAGCAATAGAATTCTCATATGTTTTGAATTAACGAATACAATTGTACAAAACTCGCAGCTCTTATTGTAGCCGCTCGTCCAGATATTGCTTGTGAAAGACGAAATTTCTACAAATAGAAAAGCCGGAGCTCTGAAGCACCGGCTTTTACAGATCATTTTTATAGATTATGCCTCGGCCTTTGCCAGGTGAACCTTGGTCATATCGAGGTAGTTATTTTGAAACTCATGCACGGTCATATGATGCGTAATATGACGCTTATCTTCACGGTACCAAATATCTACTATACCAAAATTGTTTGCATTTGGCAGTAGTACCCTGAATGCTCCGTGCATGTACTTCACAGAACCATCATCATTTACATGCTTTTGAAATCCTAGCCGGAACAACTGCGCCTCATCAAGCAAAATCGACTTTAACTGCTGGGGTTCGAACCAGAATTCCTGCAGATCTTCTATCTGCACACATACTTGTTTTTCATCTCCATTCAAATCAATCACTTCACCTTCTTTCCATACACCATCATACTCGGCCATAACAATGTCGCCGACTTTTAATTCATTGTACTTGATCATATGCTTTGCAATTTTTAAAGATGATAAGTTACAGAAAAACTGGAACTGTTGTGGTTTATGATTTAATGAATTATAAAGATGCTCACTGAACATCTAGAGAAAACATAGATACTGCTATTCAGCCCAACTCATAGTATAACCGTCATTTTCTATTTCCAATGCTTCTTTCGTAAGCTGCAGCGGGTGAAATGTATCAACCATAACAGCCAGTTCTTTTGTTTCTTTTTTACCTATACTTTTTTCTACTGTACCAGGGTGCGGCCCATGCGGTATGCCTGCAGGGTGTAAAGTAATCATGCCACGCGTAACGTTTTTACGGCTCATAAAATCACCATCTACATAATACAAAACCTCATCGCTATCAATATTGCTATGGTTGTACGGAGCTGGTATTGCATCAGGGTGATAATCGTATAAACGCGGTACAAAGCTGCACACTACAAAGTTGTGTGCTTCAAAAGTTTGATGAACTGGCGGTGGTTGATGCACTCGACCAGTAATGGGTTCAAAATCGTGGATGCTGAAAGCAAATGGGTAACAACAGCCATCCCATCCAACTACATCAAAAGGATGATGACCATAATGCAGCGGATACAGTACACCTTTCTTCTTGGTTAGTATCAGGAAGTCGCCGTCAACATCATTGGTTTGTAGGTTTTGCGGCGTACGAATATCGCGTTCGCAAAAAGGAGAATGTTCAAGCAACTGGCCATACTTACTTAGGTAGCGCTTCGGGTAACGGATCGGGCTAAAACTTTCAACTATAAACAAGCGGTTGTTCGTATCGTTGAAACTGATCTGGTAGATAGTTCCCCTTGGGATCACCAAATAATCTCCATAAGAAAAAGTCAACTCACCATATTGGGTAGTTAGCTTACCTGATCCTTCATGCACGAAGATCATTTCATCGGCATCAGCGTTTTTAAAAAAATAATCTTGCATGCTTTGCTGGGGAGCAGCCAACACAATGTGAAGATCATTGTTCACCAACACAGCCTTCCTGCTTTCCAGGTAATCAACTGTTGGTTTAATATTGTAGCCTTCCAAACTGCGATGCTTCAGCATTTTTTCCTCCGCTACTGTTGGTGCTACATTCCTTGGCTCGCCTGTCTTTACGATCTTGGTTGGAGGGTAAGTATGATAAAGGATAGAATAATCATTACTGAAACCTTCAGTAGAAAAAAGTTGTTCTGAATACAACCCGCCATCAGGCTTACGAAACTGAGTATGTCGTTTATGCGGAATTGTTCCGAGTTTGGTATAATGCGGCATAGAAAGTAAAATTTAAAAATAAAAGTTTGGAACCCTTGTTTTAGTGCAGAAATGATAACCAGAGGTTTTTCACTTCGCATTTTTCATCACATCAATTCGTTCAAGGCCTGCAGCAGGAAGTAGTACTTCCATCGGCGCTTGTCGATCCAGTAGGTAAAGTTGCGATAGAGTGGCATGAGGCAATCTGTTTCTTTTATAAAAGTAATGATATCTCCAGGTATAATGGATATTGCCAATAGTTGCTATCTATCACGATGGCAAACAATTTTTATGCATCTTGCTCTTAAAGAAAAATTTTGAGAAGAATAGGCCTTATTTCCGATACACACCATTATTTAGACGAAGCAGTATTCAGGTATTTTGAAGAATGCGATGAGATATGGCATGGAGGTGATTTTGGAACTGAAGAGATCATTAATAAACTGGAAGCATTCAAACCTTTGCGAGGTGTATATGGAAACATAGATGGCTACGACGTACGCAGCAGAATGCCTGAAGTGGCTTCTTTCAAAGTAGAAGAAGTAGATGTTTTGATGATTCATATTGGTGGATATCCCAACCGCTATTCTCCTTTGGCAAAAAAAGAGATAGCAGATAAGAAGCCAAAGCTTTTTATCTCCGGTCACTCGCACATACTAAAGATCATATACGATGAAAAGTTTCAGTGCCTGCATATGAACCCGGGCGCTGCCGGTAAACAAGGATGGCACAAGACACGAACGCTTATCAGGTTTAGCATAGACGGCAGCAATATCAGTAATTGCGAAGTGATAGGTTTGGGGAAGAGATGAGGGAGAAGTTTCTGGTTTCTGGTTTCTGTTTCCTGTTTCCTGTTTCCTGTTTCCTGTATACGGGCTACATCACTTTAAAGCTAATAATCATTAGCTACTGATCATAACTAATCACTGATTCCAACATGGTCACCTAATGCCGCAGTTAACCAGGAACAAGAAACAAGAAATACTAAACCTTCTCTATCTCCACATCAAACACCTTCTCAAAGTTTTTCTTCACCTTATCCTTCACCTCCTGCATATCCAGTTTTCTACCTAGCTCTTTTTCTAAAGAAGTTACTTGCTTGTTCTGTATGCCGCATGGAATGATATAGCCGAAGTAATCAAGATCTGTATTTACATTAAAAGCCCAGCCATGCATAGTGATCCAACGGCTGCAGCGAATGCCCATTGCACAAATCTTACGCTCCTTGCCTTTCACCTGTGCATCCAACCAGACGCCTGTTTCGCCGGCACTGCGTTCACCCTTCAAACCATATTCTGCCATAGTAAGAATGATAACTTCTTCCAGGCTGCGTAAGTACCAACCTAAGTCTGTTCTGAATTTTTCCAGGTCTATAACAGGATAACCAACTAGTTGTCCCGGTCCATGAAATGTGATATCGCCACCGCGGTTGATCTTGAAAAACTCAATCCCCTTTGCGTTACGCTCTTCATCAGAAATGAGCACATTGGTTATATGGCCGCTTTTTCCAAGCGTATAAACCGGCGTATGTTCTACAAAAAACAAATGATGATCTCCTTCACCTGCCGCGGCTGCACCACTTTCTCTTGCTAAAGATTTCAGCCGCACTTTTTCTTGCAGCAACTCTTCCTGCATATCCCAAATTTCTTTATAGGCCCTTTGTTCTCCCAGGTCTACCAGTTGTACCTTCTGTTTCATGTAACGCAAAAATAGATGTAACCAACAACATCAGCATCTTCACGAATTCCGCCACCAATAAACCTTGGCAGTTAACTTCAAAGCTTACTGGTTCAGCTTAAATTTGCGCCCATCATGACAGAAGAAACAGACCTGCTTCCCGAAGAAGGAGAAGCGCTTTACGAACGACAGGTGATAAAGACGGATAAAGGACAAGAGCCTTTGCGCATTGATAAATTCCTGATGGGACGTATAGAGGGTGCAACACGAAATAAAATACAACAAGGTATAGAGGCCGGGTTGGTAACGGTAAATGGCCAGCAGGTGAAATCCAACTTTAAGGTGAAAGGAAACATGGAGATCATCATTTTCACCACAAACGCGCCTGATGAAAGTGATATCACTCCTGAACCGCTGCCACTTCATATTGTATATGAAGATGATTCGCTGATGATCATTGATAAGCAACCAGGCATGGTAGTGCATCCAGGCAGCGGAAACTACAGCGGTACTTTATTAAATGGAATAGCTTACTACCTACGGCAACAGAACCCGCACCTTGACGAGTCTGTTTTACCACGCTACGGACTGGTTCACCGGATTGATAAAAACACCAGCGGCTTACTTGTTCTTGCAAAAACAGCTAAAGCTGCCAGTCATTTGGCAAAACAGTTTTTTAACCACGACATACAGCGAAATTATATAGCGCTTGTATGGGGCGATGTAGAACAGGATGAAGGAACTATTGTAGCACATGTAGGGCGCAACCAACGTTTCAGAAAATTATTTGAAGCATACCCAGATGGAGAGCATGGCAAAGAAGCTATCACGCACTATAAAGTTTTAGAACGATTAAACTATGTTACGCTGGTTCAATGCAAATTGGAAACAGGCAGAACACACCAGATCCGCGTTCACATGAAACACATAGGCCATACTTTATTTGGCGACAACACGTATGGTGGTGATAAAATTTTGAAGGGAACCGTTTTTACGAAGTACAAGCAATTTGTAGATAATTGCCTGGAGATCTGCCCACGCCAGGCGCTTCATGCAAAAACCTTAGGCTTCCGCCATCCTGAAGATGAAAGAGAGATGTTTTTTGAGTTGGAACTGCCGGATGACATGAAAACACTAATTGATAAGTGGCGCAGGTACGTACAGAACAAGACCATTTAAATTATTACTTTTAAGCGCCGTAAAGATCCGGCCCTTGATGATCAGAAATTTTTTAACCACGCTAACTGCCCTCTTCCTTTTTTCTACTTTGCAAAGTCAGGTATACTCGTTGAATGCTGGCTTTACAAACGGAGGAACAGTAACTACTTGCTCTGGTACTTTCTTAGATGCAAACAGGAACGGTAACTATGGCAATAACGAAAATTATGCAGTTACCTTTTCTCCCGGCAGCTCTATCCAGGCCATAGAATTACAATTTACTGATCTTGCTTTAGGCCCTGGTGATACGCTATGGGTTTACGATGGCGCCAGCATGAGTGATCCACTGATAGATGCATTTTCAAGCAACTCAGGAACTACTTCAGTGAGAGCATCGGCTACCAATACAAGCGGCTCACTTACGGTACGCTTCATTTCAGATGCTTCCGGCGTATCGCGTGGATGGACAGCTACTATAAGATGTAAAAGTCCTTGTCAAAAAATCAATGCTTCCATTGTTTCTATGATGCCACAGCCGGATGCGTCTGGCTTCATTAACATATGTAAAGGGCAGTCCGTTTTATTTAAAGGGAGTGGCAGCTATCCTGATAATGGGATGTATTATCATCAAACCGATACGCTGCACCGGTTTGCGTGGCGAGTGTCTGACAACAGGGATACTTCCGCCGTTTTCCTTGACAGCTTCCGCCATAGGTTCAATAGTGAAGGAGGATTTTTAGTAGAGCTGCGAATAACGGATACCACAGGATGTATTAATACAACCAAGAGCTTCTTAAAAGTAAGAACCGGCATACGTCCTAATTTCAATGTACAGGTACCTCCAAGAAACTGTTCAAGCGATAGCATCCGTATTACTACCAGGCCAAGAATGGTTACGGGTAGTTTTAGTAATCCACCAGTTGTGGCAGACTCTATTTTCCTTCCTGATGGTACAAATGCTGCCTACGAAACTTCATTAAATATTTCTCAATTTGCCCCGGGACAAACACTCAACAACCTGACTGACCTGCAAGGGATACTCATCAATATGGAACACTCCTGGCTGGGAGATCTTGAGATGTCAATTAAAGCTCCGAATGGCGCAGTTGTTAGGTTGAAGTACCAAACTGGTATCGGCAGCGGTTGGGATAGCTACCTGGGTGAACCTGTTGATGAACCTTCTTCCACGCATCCTTTCGCATCTATTGCCGGCAAAGGATATGATTATCTATTCAGCCCTACCCCTACTTATGGCACTATGACATTTGAACGGGGCAAATACAAGTATAGCTATGTAGACAATGCAGGGCAATCAGTGAACAATCACAATTACTTACCTGCCGGTAGCTATGCTTCAGAGGAAAGCCTGGCGGCTCTTATAGGTACTCCATTAAATGGCCTTTGGACCATATCAGTGATAGACCGTTATTCGGTGGATAATGGATTTATCTTCTATTGGACGCTTAAGTTCAATCCAGCCTTATACCCAACAGCGGAAGTGTACAACACGAGTTTTACCGGGGGCAACTGGTCGCCTGGCTTGAACGTGATCACAGGTTCTGATAGTACTGCTACTATTGTTCTTAATTCACCAGGAACCTTTCCATATACTTATACGGTAGTAGACAATTTTGGCTGTAACCACGATACTACCTTTAACCTGGTGGTACTGGATAGTCCTGTAAAGCCAAACCTTGGACCTGATACAGCCATGTGTTCGGGGCAGTCGATAACCCTGCGGGTGGGCAATGTACAAGGTGGAAATACATACACCTGGAATACTGGTGCAACCGGCACTTCATTACCTGTTACTCAACCAGGCAGGTATTGGGTACAAGTAAGAAATTTGAATAATTGCAGCCGCACCGATACCATTGAAGTACTTCCGACCACACCATATTCTGTGAACCTTGGACGTGATACCAGTTTTTGCGCCACCAGTCCACTTGTACTCTCACCAGCTACATCAGTGCCCGTAGCTTCTTACTTGTGGAGCAATAGTTCAACAAACAATAGCCTTACCATTACAGGCCCCGGCAGGTACTGGGTAGAAGCTTCCGACGCTGCCGGTTGTAAGGTGCGCGATACCATCGATATCTCTTCTAATCCAATTAATAGCTTCAATTTTCCCGGTGATACAAGTATATGCGAGCAAAGTTCAATCACACTTGCACTACAACCACATGCAGGTACATCTATAACATGGAGCGATGGAACAACTGGCAATACAAATACATTGTACGGAGGAACAATTGGAATTACAGCAAACAATATTGGATGTATCCGCACCAGCCAGTTAAATGTTGGTATTCGCCCGCTGCCACGCATTTCTGCAGGGAGGGATACAAGTATGTGTATGGGCTTTACAGTTCCACTTTCAGTATCGTATGCTGGTGCAGGTGCACAATACTTATGGAGCACCGGCAGCAGGGATAGCACCATCACTACCGGAACTGCAGGAAGTTACTGGGCAGAGGCTACAGTAAACGGATGCAGTTACCGCGACACAGTAGTAGTAGCCTACAAGGATTGCTCGTGCGAGGTAACTATACCAAATGCATTCTCACCTAATAATGATGGCATAAACGATTTCTTCAAACCTACTATTCAATGTGCCCCTATCAATTTTAAAATGACCATTTTCAACCGTTATGGCCAAAAGCTATACGAAGGTTTTGATTACGTCAGGGGATGGAATGGCCAGGTAAATGGAAGTTTATTGGGAGTTGGAACATATTATTACATCATCACATTCATCAATCAAAACCTGAAACGGGAAGAAAAGTTTTCTGGAAGTGTAACATTATTCAGGTAATCATCTGATTGTTTTACATTAAAAGAACGTGGTGCAGCACCACGTTCTTTTTGTTTTGGATATACCACAAATAGAAAAGCCCCTCCGTAAAACAGAGGGGCGAATGTTTTCAGACAGAAGTTGAATTACTTCTTCTTCTCGTAACGCTTCTTAAATTTATCGATACGACCCGCAGTATCTACCAGCATATTCTTACCAGTATAGAAAGGATGAGAAGTATTAGAGATCTCTAGTTTGATTACCGGGTACTCGTTACCATCTTCCCACTGAACGGTTTCTTTTGAATTTGCAGTAGAGCGGCTCAAAAAGCTGTGACCGTTACTCATGTCTTTGAATACAACTAAACGATAATTTTCTGGATGGATACCTTGTTTCATAAAATTTATTTTTCGATAGCATGTTGTCCGGCATGCTTTTTTATTTTCGACGTGCAAAAGTAGCAGATTGAACCATTGCAGCCAAATGAAATTCTGAGTAATCCGCTTTCTTAGCTTTTTTTAAGATTTCATATTCACGTACTGCAAAGGCAGACCGAAGTTAGAACTTTTGCAAAGCGCAATTACATCTTGCAGATCATCTATCTTTTTGCCAGTCACCCGCACTACCTCATCCATTATCTGTGCCTGTACTTTTAGCCCGCTATCTTTTATGGCCTTAACTATCTTCTTTGCATCTTCCTGCTTTATACCATTGCGCACAGGAACTTCTTTTTTTACCACTTTCCCGCTCTGGTAAGCTTCTTTGCTAAAATCAAATGCTTCGGGTGCAATGCCCTGCTTCATACTACGGCTAATGATAACATCCGTTACCTGGTCCATCTTCATTTCACTTTCTACTTCAATGTTCACCTTGTACTCCTTTTTGTTCAGCTCTATTTCTACATGACTATCCTTGAAGTCGAAGCGGTTCTGTATCTCCTTTTTTACGGTGTTTATAGCATTGTCCAGTGTCTGTAGATCAACCTTACTAGTGATATCGAAAGAGGCCATATGTATTGGTTTTTAGGGCGTAAAGATAAGATGCGCTTCGGTAAAGTGTTAGCCCAATCAAAGAGTATGATGAATAGTTGAACCAAACAGAAGGCCCCGGTAGACACCGGGGCCGATTCCCTTATAATGCACATGAGAAAAACACGATGTTGATGGAACTGGTATTACCTGGTCTTCATTTCCTGCCCCTTATTCACCAGTTCTTTGCTTTTGAATTAGCAGAAAAAGCGCTGTATATGTTTATAGTGCTAAGATGATTAACTAGCTGTACCTGAAGTAGTCATTTAGTATAAACGGGCAAATTTTGTACTTGAAAGGAAAGAGAAAACCTGCTATAAATCAGCAGGTTTCTCTTTTAAAAATGTACTCGGGAAACGGGAGACTCTTATCTTATTCTTTTAACCATTGCCTCCGCCTTTTACCCTGTTTTGCTCATCGCTTGCGCCACCAGATTTGCGTTTTGCAGGAGCAAAGTTTGTTTTACCAAAGCGGTAAGTAAAGCCCAGGCTTACCTGCCTGCTGTCTCTGCGGCTTGACAGGTCTACATCTACATCGCTATACCTTGCATAACCTGAGAATATTTGAGTGTAGAAGATATCGCGAACTACCAGGCGAACTGTTCCTTTCTTCTTGAGTACCTGCTTGCTAACTCCCATGTTAACTGCATACATTTCTCTTGCTACCAATAGGCCATCTACAGATTTGCTGCGATAGAAACCACTCAACTCAGCGCTCCAACCATTTTTGAAAGTGAAGTTGTTGTTGATGTTGGTTTGCAAAGACGTGAACTGGATATCAATTGGATCAGCCTGGTAGAAACCTGTGTAGTGATTATTAAATACGTTTACAAACACGTTGGTATTCCACCATTTAGTTACAGGCTTATTCACCATCACAGTTAGGCCATACTGGCGCATCATACTTACGTTCTCACGTGTTTGGTAAGTGATCTTTCTTTCAGTGTCTTGCTTTAGCAACTGTGTGATCACGTTATTTGTTTGGCTATAGTTAAGGGTAGTAGTAAGGAAACGATTGAAGCTATGCGTGAACTCAAAGTTGTTGCTCAATTGTGGCTGCAGGTATGGATTTCCTTGGCCGTAGGTTAGTGAGTCCAGGAAAAATGTGAAAGGGTTCAGGTCGTCATAATCAGGGCGGTTGATCCTGCGACTATAGCTCAGGTTGAACTGGTGCTTGATGCTAGCCTCGTAGCCTATACCCAGGTTTGGAAACAGGTTGGTATAGTTACGTTCAAAAGAAGAATCTGTTTTCACCTGTGTACCTTTTGCAATTGTATTTTCTAAACGCAAGCCAGCTATTACATTCCACTTCTTCATATTCCTGGTCAGTGTCAGGTAAGCAGCATTGATATTCTCATCGTATAAGAAATGGTTGCTCCTGTCATCTGCAAACCACTGGCTGCTGCCCTGGTTGCGGGTATAGTCAACTTTGTTATCTGTTTTTACAATACTTGTTTTCACACCAGCCTCCAGCTTCATCGTTTTGCTGAATGGATGTACATAATCAGATTTAAAGCTGTAGATATTGATATCAGATGGGAAAATACCCTTAAGCGCTACCGGAGCTGCATTCTGGTTGCCATGAGCATCAAATGTACGGGTGGTTAAAAGGGTATTGTTTTTCTTGTTATAGTATACATGGTCAACGTCTGCAGTTATCTCTTTACCAGAAGAGTCGAATGTATGCTTGTAGTTGATATTTGAAGAGATATTGGCAAAAGTGTAAGCATTGTCATTTTCAGAACGTAGCGAATAAATGATCCTTCCTTCTGCGTCGCGTACATTAGAAGTGCTGAAAGGATCTTCTTTACCATTACTAAAGTTGCCGTTTACCACTACACCCAATACATCTTTCTTACTTAAATTATAATCCACTCCCACTTTAGCATTGTGATTATAGCCAAACCAATGTGGCTTGGAAATTTGATCTGCAGTACCTGCCACTGTTTTTTTATCAGCCTCCAGGAATTTGCGGGTAATCCTGAGGTCGTTGAAACCTTCGTAACGAGAGAAACCATAGCTGGTGAAGATGTTCACCTTATTGTTGCGGTGGTTTAGGCTGATATTGTTATTGCTGCGGCCATAGATACCTTGAGAATAGGTAACAGAAGCATTTCCGTTGGTTCCGCGGGTTGTATTCTTCTTTGTCTTGATATTGATGATACCAGAGTTACCAGCTGCATCGTAGCGTGCAGGAGGATTAGTCATGATCTCTATCTGGTCAATATTGTTACTCTGCATATTGCGAAGCATGTTTACCAGGTCGGCTGAGCTTAGGTAACTAGGCTTTCCATCAATCAAGATCATTACGCCACTTTTACCGCGAAGGTTCACATTCCCATCTTTGTCTACTGAAATGCCAGGCGACTTCTCCAGCAGGTCTAAGGCACTTATACCAGCGTTAGATGGAGATGCATCTACATTCACAATGGTTTTACCTGGCTTCTGCTCTATCATTGGTTTCTTAGCAGTCACCACCACTTCAGTAAGCGCTTTGTTAGCTTTTGCTAATTCAATCTCAGCCAGGTTTGAAGAAAGGTTTTCGGCGGTCAATTCTACATTCGAATATTTAGTAGCATATCCCACAGCAGTTACTCTTAAAATGTATTTTCCTGTAGCCAGGCCTTCTACTGTAAAAGCACCGGTTTTAGAAGAAGGTATCTGCTTTATCAGTGAGCTGTCTTCTACGTTTAGAAGAGCAATGGTTGCCGCTTCTACTGGCTTTGAACCAGATGCTACTGAACCTGTAATTTTCCCGGTTCCCTGGCCAAAGGCACTACCGGCACAAAGTCCGAAAGCAGTTAGTATGGCAAAAATCTTTTTCATGAGTATGTAGTTTTAGTACTTGTTGATGATTATTACAATTCAAAACTAGCTACTATGTTTAGCATAGTACATTGTTTTAGCATGAACGGTAGCATTTGATGATGACTGGCTGCTTAGAGGATGAGCTCAAAATCCGGTAGCAACTATGAAATTTTTATATGCTGGAATAAAACTACTTGCTGTGAATAGAGCTAAGAAAGAAGAAAAGACAAGGATGGTATAACTGCAGATGAATGACAGAAACAGGGTGAAGAACTGGAACTGCCTGTTGTTCTGGAGATGGAGATGGTGATAAGCAGAAATAAAAGCACTAAAGGCTTGTATTCCAGCATTGAAGTTTGGCTAAACTAAAAGTACCTGCCAGGGCAGGTACTTTCTAATTATTCGGCTAATGGATTTCTCCTGGTTGGAATTACTGTTAGTTCGTCTTCGCTTAGGTAAACCCAAAAATCGTACAGGGTGTAAATATCACCCGGCTCTTTTGGAGCACCGTCAGCTACATATCTTTCGTAAGGACCAAGCAGCTCGCCATCATATTTTATTTTGTCTAGCTTTTGATCCAATGTCAGCTTTTTGAAGCTATCTATATCCATGTTTACATTTTTTTCGTGTTGGCAAATATATACAAGTTCATTTCTTATAAATCAGTGTCTGCTATAGAAGCCCGGATGTTTTTGTACCTGCACAGATATCTTATTATACAATGGAAGAAACATCTAAAAGAAAAGCCCCGCCGATAAGGGCAGGGCTTGTAACAGTTAGTTATTGGTCAACAAAGATTATTCTCTTGAACCGAAAGGAAACCTAACACCTACATTGAAATTGAAATGAGCAGGGATAGGATTTTGTACATAAGCATTTTGAACCTGGTTTGCAGGAAGACGAATACCAGCTTCAGCAAAAATGACAGGAGTACCAATGGTGTACTGTGCACCAACGCCTAGATTTAAAGTAAATCCATTGATCTTTTCAGTTTCCATTTGGTCTTCAGCAGTATAGCCAGAAGGAACATCTTGTTTTGCTTTTTCTTCAACTTTTGCAAAAACAAGAGAAGCGCCCACAGGAATATATCCCTGGAAATTAGACTCGCTGTTACCAACCAAACGATAATGGGTAGCGATAGAAACTGTAGAGAATTTCAGGCGTAATTCAGAATCGATGCTTCTTCTTTCGCCAGCATTGTTGCGAACACTAATGGTTGAAGGTTCAGTGATAGCAAATCCTTTGGTGAAACCTACAGTAAAACCAAGGCGCTCGTACAAACCATAGTTAACTTCTACTTTTACTCCAGGAGCAGAGCGTTGAAGATCGCCTTTGTACATAGTGTAGTCACCAGAGATACCGGCAGAAAAATCTGACAAAGAAATTTGAGCGAAGCTCGCAGCAGACATGATGATGCCTGCACACGCAAGGGCTAGGTGTTTTTTCATAAACAGGGTTGTTGTTGTTTTAGTGGGGCAAATAAAACACTAACATTTATATAAAACCCATATTTGAAAATCTATAATTTTCCACAGCTCCTCCCGCTTTGGGAGAATACTTGCGCTTCCATTTTTGAGACAATTACAATGGAATGAGCTTCCACTTCAAAATCTTCTAAATTGACCCTACCCTATTCCCAAGATTTTATATTCTTATAAAAGGGAAACTGTCTTGGGAAATAGGCAAAAATAAAAAAGCCCACCTGTTGCCAGGCGGGCTCATACTTTATCTTACCTTATCAACTTATTTCACTTCTTCAAATTCAGCATCGGTAACTGTTTCGCCACCAGCATTGCCACCTTGTGGGCCTTGCTGACCATTAGCTCCAGGTTGACCGCCTGCTTCTTGAGTAGCTTTATACATATCCTCGCTGGCTGCAGTCCATGCATTGTTCAAATCAGCCATTGCTGTTTCGATCTGTGCAAGATCCTGTGTTTTATGAGCCTCTTTCAATTTCTCTAAAGCAGACTCAATGTTTCCTTTCTTGTCGCCAGGAATTTTATCTCCGTATTCTTTCAACTGCTTTTCAGTCTGGAATATCAAGCTATCAGCCTGGTTGATCTTTTCAATCTTTTCACGCGCTTCCTTATCAGCAGCTTCGTTGGCTTTAGCCTCATTCTTCATCTTTTCAATTTCCTCTTTGCTTAAGCCGCTACCTGCTTCAATACGGATATTGTGCGACTTGCCGGTTCCTTTATCCTTAGCGGTTACATGTAGTATACCGTTAGCATCAATATCAAATATTACTTCAATTTGAGGAACACCGCGTGGAGCTGGTGGAATACCATCCAGGTTGAACATACCCAGGCTCTTGTTTTGAGAAGCCAAAGGACGCTCACCTTGCAGTACATGAATTTGCACACCTGGTTGATTATCGCTGGCAGTAGAGAAAACTTCTGTTTTCTTAGTAGGAATGGTTGTATTTGATTCGATCAGCTTTGTCATTACACCACCCATTGTTTCTATACCTAAGCTTAGCGGCGTTACGTCAAGTAGCAATACATCTTTTACTTCACCGGTAAGTACCCCACCTTGAATAGCTGCACCTATAGCAACCACTTCATCAGGATTTACACCTTTATTAGGCTTGCGACCGAAGAATTTCTCAACGATCTCCTGCACCTTAGGAATACGTGTACTACCACCCACCAGTATTACTTCATCAATTTGAGATGTAGAATAACCTGCGTCTTTAAGCGCTTGCTCACATGGCTTCAAGCAACGGCTAAACAGGTCATCAGAAAGTTGTTCAAATTTTGCACGGCTAAGCTTCTTTACAAGGTGCTTAGGCACTCCATCGATAGCAGTGATGTAAGGCAGGTTGATCTCAGTTTCAGAAGAAGAACTCAGTTCAACCTTTGCTTTTTCAGCTGCTTCTTTTAAACGCTGCCAGCTCATTGGATCTTTACGCAGGTCAACGTTCTCGTCTTTTTTGAATTCTTCTGCCAGCCAATCCATGATCACCCTGTCGAAATCGTCACCACCTAAGTGCGTATCACCATTGGTAGATTTTACTTCAAATACACCATCACCAAGTTCAAGGATAGAAATATCGAAAGTACCACCACCAAGGTCGAAAACCGCGATCTTCTGGTCGCTGTGCTTTTTGTCAAGACCATATGCCAATGCTGCAGCAGTAGGTTCGTTGATGATCCTGCGAACGTTCAATCCTGCAATCTCACCTGCCTCTTTGGTAGCCTGACGCTGTGCATCATTAAAATAAGCCGGAACAGTAATAACAGCTTCGCTCACCTCTTGTCCAAGGTAATCTTCTGCAGTTTTTTTCATTTTCTGCAGTGTCATAGCGCTTATTTCCTGTGGCGTATATTGACGGCCATCTATATCCAAACGAACGGTATTATTGTCACCTTTTACAATCTTATAGCTAACATGACCCATTTCATCTGTCACTTCTTCGTATTTGTGACCCATGAAACGCTTCACGCTCATGATGGTTTTTTGCGGGTTAGTAATAGCCTGACGCTTGGCAGGATCACCCACTTTCCGCTCTCCGTTGTTCAAAAAGGCAACGATACTAGGTGTAGTACGCCTACCCTCATCGTTGGCAATAACCACCGGCTCGTTTCCCTCCATTACGGCCACGCAACTATTGGTGGTTCCAAGGTCAATTCCTATAATCTTTCCCATTGTTTATTCTTTTAGTTTAAGCTTTAATTGGTCCGTAACAGAAGTCAATCACCATGCCAATGGGAGAAAGGTGAAAAAATGGCAGAAGGCTCTATCTATTGCCTCGCCTTTCAAGGCGAGGAACCAATGAAACACAGGACATAAAAAACGGAGCCTGCTCGTTTAAACAGGCTCCGTAGAAAGTTTTCTTTGTTAAGAGAAAAATCTAATCGTGTCCTTCCAGTTTCACTAGTTTGTTATACAAACCCATGATCAGGATATTGGTTGGCCAGTGACCAACAAAGTTACTTGCCTTTTGTTTTCCGGCTATTTGCAATGCTGCAGAGATAGCCATGAAACCAACACCTATCCAAAGGAATAAATCTGAAGGTAGCTTCGCTGTTTGCTCTTCAATAGCGGTTGCTACTGGTCCTTCTGAATGTTGTGGATTGTTGTTTGTTGCCATACGAACAGTTTTTAGTTATTTAAATTTTTATGAAAGCAAACATTCAATTTCCTTGCCATGGCAAGAGGAAGAAGATGAGGATAATCAAAGCGTTATCGTAGTCATTGTTTCCGATCCTTGTTACTCATCTTTATCACCACCAACCTTATTTATGTGGTGGATTGGTTAGCGGGATCTCAAATTTTTCACCAGCACATAATAAGTGCACACGTATATCGCGGATAGCTATAGGTGTAGTAGGAGAAAAATCTGCAATGTTGGTGCTCTTAATATTAAAACCATCGATGATGGTGATTAGTCCAGATCCAATCACTTCTACATGAGCACCTGCTCTTACAATGATAGCAGTGTCTTCATCTATACCAATACCTATGGATGTAGGATTAGTAGCAATTACCTGGGCTATTCTTACAAACCTGCTGCGATCCACAAAGTGTGTATCAATACATACATCTTTCAAAAACTCAAGGCCTGTTGTTATTTTGATTTCGCCAGCTATTTGTTGTATTTCTTTATTACCTGCATATATCATTGGTGTAGACAAAGCCATAGCACCAGCACTTGTTCCACCAACAACAAAATCGGAGTTAATATATTTTTCCTTTAGCTGGGTAAGAAAAGATGTTCCTCCATATATAGAAGTAAGCAACAACTGGTCGCCGCCAGTTATAAAAAAAGCGTCTGCTTTATCTATACGTTCTGTCAGATCTTCATCCAAAACCTGCTGCCGCACAGTGTGGTGGATCTGTCCAACTTTTTTTACGCCTAGTTTAGTAAAAGCTTCTTTGTATTCACTAAAACTTTCTTCTGGTAAACTCGTGGGAGTGGTTACTACTTCTATTACCGGATCTTTTTTATTTACAAGCTTCACAAAAGTTTCCAGGATCTCCATCCTGTGTTCTTTCTCTGTTTCCTCTGGTCTTTTAACTTCCTGCCCTTTATTTTCCCTGCCGCCTATTATTAATAAAGTTCCTTTGGGAACCGGGCACGGATTCTCAATTTGCTTTACATTTTTTGCCATGCTGTTGTATTTCTATTAGCATCTTCAACTTTTGCGCCTGCTGCTATTATATGGTTAAACAAATAATTCCAATCAAATTGACAATTTCGCAGGTATTAAAATAAATACTGTTCAAATAATTCAACAATGTGCTGAATTATTACATCAACTTAAATTCACTAAATAACTCTGGTAATAATTACGAAATTCAGCAATGTATTATCAATCAACTCATTGATGTTTAATAGTGATTTTTGAATGCTTTTTATTGAATTGAAGGAGCTTCTACTACCACAGGTGGCATATTTATGGTTCTATCTAAGAAAAACGTATATACTATGAGAATGATAGGAACAAAGACCCACGGATATATGGATTATATCATGGGTCTGCTACTGATCGGAGCACCATGGATACTAGGATTTGCAGCTGGCGGTGCGGAAACATGGGTACCTGTAGTACTGGGTGCGGGAGTGATATTATATAGTTTGATGACTGATTACGAATTAGGAACTACCCGCAGTATCTCTATGCGTACACACCTGATGCTGGACCTAATGGGTGGTATTTTGCTGGCGGTTTCACCATGGCTGTTTGGTTTTGCTGAAACTGTTTGGGCACCACACCTGATCTTCGGTATCCTGGAAATTGGCGCATCGCTGATGACCAAGACACATCCTTCGAATGAGCGTACAACGCACACCAGGATGCATCATAGAACTGCAGGTGCGCACTAGTATTAAATTGAATTTAAATTGAGCCCGGTACAGCCGGGCTTTTTTTATGCGCAGGAATAAAAATTGAATAATGATTAATACAATTATCCCGCATGAAATGGATATTCCTGATTTTAGCATGTTTTATTTATTCTTCCTCGTCAGCCTGCACCACCTGTAATTCACCAAATGCAATTGCCATACGCTCAAATATTTTTGGTGAAGACTTTTATTCAAATATTTTAATTACGGTTTTACCATTTATTGTTTTTAGCATCATCGTGATTTTGATATACCGTGGCGGCATTACCAACCAAACTAAAAAAAGCATATGAATTTCAAACCCTTAATAGCTGCAGGTACATTACTAGGAATAGGAATGGGCGGCTTTGTTGACGGAATTGTTTTTCACCAGGTTTTGCAAACGCATAGCATGCTGTCGGCAAAGCTGCCACAAGACGAACTGGTAAACGTAAAGACCAGCATGGTTTGGGATGGTTTGTTTCATGCCTTTACCTGGTTAGCCACTGCCATAGCAATAATATTATTGTGGAATGCAGGTAAGAGAAGTGATGTACCGTGGTCAGGTAAAACTATGTTTGGCGCTTCGGTAATGGGCTGGGGCATCTTTAACCTTGTGGAAGGACTAATAGATCATTATGCACTGCAAATACACCATGTAGTGGAGATCTACGGTTTGTCTATTTACGACCACTTGTACCTGGCTTCAGGTATTATATTCATCATCATTGGGAGGATGATAATCAAAAAGGAAGTGCTGACACCAAAGCTAGGGCCAGCACTATCCAATAACTCTACTTCTGATTAATATATTTCGACTGAACCTTCTTCTGAATTGGATTTCCAGCCGCGGTGCATGCGTTCGCTGTTGAAGGCCATTGCTATGTCTCCTTCTTTATTAATAGCAATCAGCCCCATATCACCACCACTGCCTTTAGCTTTTGTATGAATAAGATAATTTGCTGCATCCTTCAATGGAAGTCCTTTATATTCTACTAATGCAGCTACATGAAACGCCGCCACATATCTTATGTTGAATTCACCATCGCCGGTAGCAGATACCGCACAAGTTTCATTATCCGCATAAGTCCCCACTCCTATCATTGAGCTATCACCAATTCTTCCTGGTGCATTGCATTCTGTACCACCCGTAGACGTAGCAGCAGCAATATTTCCATCTTTATCTAAGGCTACTGCCCCTACTGTTCCATGCATAGAGTTATTGAATCTTTCACCCTGCTCTTCCAGTTCCTGCTTCTTTTGTTCGTACTGCTCATAAGCATGATCTGTAACAAAATAAGCTGTAGGTTCTTTTGGTGTACCTGCGCCCTCTGCAAACATAAGCGCGCCACTATCTCCCAGATAAATATGTTGTGAGTCTATCATTACATGCTTGGCAAGTGTCACCGGGTTTTTTATTTCTCTTACTATTGCCACTGCCCCACTTTCAGCTGTCTTACCATTCATAATGCTGGCGCACATTTCTATGTCTCCTAGAGCATTGATAGCAGAACCGCGACCTGCATTAAATAGCGGATTGTTCTCCAAAATATTTACAGCAGCTTCTACTGCCTCCACTGCTGTTCCTCCTTTTTCTAAAACAGCATAGCCAGCGTCCACCGCTTGCTGAATGCCTTGCTTGTATGCTTCCTGGTTTTGTTGTATGAATTCCGAATCTGGTCCGGCTCCTCCGTGTACTGCTATTGCTATTTTTGCCATAATTAATATCTATAAAAAAGCTGTGCTACCCGTTAGGCCAGCACAGCGTCAATGAAAATCAGTTTTTACATAGCTACATTTTTAAGGAAAGGAAAACGCTGCATAGGTGTAAGCTTTGCAGGCTTACGTTTGATTGATTTTTCCTGCTGCAGGTATTCATTAGCTATCTCTATTGCTTTAAAAATCTTGTCGGTGAAGAAGGCAATGAAATAGCCTTTTTCCGCATTAACAATGGCTGTTCGCAGCGACATCTGTTCATCCGCAATCATTGTCATCTTTTTATTCTTAGTTACGCTTTTCACGCCCGCTGCTATAAGTTCAAAAATCTCATCCTTAGTTCTACCTCTCAGGTCATCATCCATCCGCACTACAATCTCATCAAATATTTTTGCTGCTTCCTGTCCTAATGCCACCAGGTCTTCATCTCTACGATCGCCTACACCGGCAATTACTCCTATCTTCTTAGTTGCTTTTACAGATTGAATATATTTTCCTACTGCACGTATGCCATGAGGATTGTGTGCATAATCGATCATCAAAGTGAAGTTGCTATACTCAAACATATTCATGCGTCCAGGCGTTTGTTCGGCTGAAGGAACAAAAGTGGTGAGTGATTGCCTGATGCTCTCAATGCTAAAATTGCGTGCATAACATGCCAATACTGCACCTAATACATTAGCTATATTGAAATCTGCTTTTCCATCAAAAGTGATCGGTATACGACTGGCACGTTCAACTTTTATCTTATTTTTTCCATCGATCAAGGTGATATAACCTCCGCTGTTCACTGCAGCCAATCCACCTTTACGGCAATGCTGTTTTATGCGTGGGTTATTTTCATCAAGTGAGAAAAAGGCCACTTTGCAAGACAGATCTTCTGCCATTGCATACACAAGGTCATCATCAGCATTCAAAATGGCATAACCTTCTTCTTTTACCGTATCAGCTACCACAGCTTTTACTTTAGCCAACTTTTCAAGAGTATCAATACCATTCAATCCAAGATGATCTTCTGCTACATTGGTGATAACAGCTACATCACATTCATCAAAGGCCAATCCATTGCGCAGCATACCGCCACGTGCACATTCCAGTACGGCCATCTCTACACTTGGATCTTTCAAAATGAATTGAGCAGACCGTGGACCAGAACAGTCACCCTCTACTAGTTTCTCTCCTTGTATGTAAATGCCCTCAGTGGTAGTGTAGCCTGTAGTAAAACCTTCCTGCTGGCACATGTGCGCCAACAATCTTGTGGTGGTAGTTTTACCATTGGTACCTGTAACAGCAATGATTGGAATGGTAGCTTCTGTGCCTTTAGGGAAAAGCATATCAATGACAGGTGCGGCAACATTTCTAGCCTTACCTTCTGATGGCTGCAAATGCATGCGGAAACCAGGGGCTGCATTTACTTCTATTACCGCTCCGCCATTTTCTGTAATTGGCCTGCTGAGGTCGGTAGCCATTATGTCTATACCACAGATATCAAGACCAATAACACGAGCAATACGATTAAACAGCGACACATTCTTAGGATGCACCTGGTCCGTTACATCTGTAGCGGTGCCACCTGTGCTAAGGTTGGCTGTGGTTTTTAAATAACATTCTTCGCCTTTGGCCAGAACTGTATCGGTGGTATATCCTTTCTTCTCCAATAGCTGCAGGGTGGCATCATCCAGTTTGATCTTTGTCATCACGTTCTCGTGACCATTACCACGACGCGGATCTTTATTCACCATCTCTACCAGCTGTGCAATGGTATGTTTTCCATCGCCTACAACGGCTGCAGGTTTACGACGTGCGGCAGCCACAAATTTATAATTTACTACCAGCGCCCGGTAATCATCTCCCTGGATAAAGCGCTCGCAAATAACCGCTCTTGAATAATGTTGCGCTGCTTCAAAAGCCACAGCAGCTTCTTCCCATGAATTGATATTGGTAGTTGCTCCTTTGCCCTGGTTACCGTCTCGTGGTTTTACCACAACAGGAAAACCTATGTCTTCTATTTCGTTTTTTAGTTCTTCCAGGGAATAAACCACGGCACCTTTAGGAACAGGCACTTCGGCAGCATCCAGCACTTTTTTGGTGGCACTTTTATCGCCTGCAAGTTCTACGGCTATACAGCTGGTGGTGCTGGCAATCGTCGCCTCTATCCGTTTTTGATTTTTTCCATAGCCTAATTGCACCAGTGCATTATCATCAAGGCGGATAAACGGGATACCGCGTTTCTCAGCTTCGCGAACAATGGAGTAAGTACTGGGGCCAAGGCGCTCGGAGTCACCATACTTCTTTAGTTCAGCGATATCTTTTGCAAGGTCGTAAGGCTCACCTTTGATCAATGCTTCAGCTATCCTAACGGCTGCAACAGCAGCATACCTGCCGGCTTTAGGTTCCTGGTAAGCAAAAACTACATTATACACTCCTGGCTTACCAGCCTTGCGGGTACGGCCAAATGCGGTAGGCATACCAGCCAGCGATTGGATTTCAAGCGCAATATGCTCTATCACATGGCCCATCCATGTGCCTTCTTTCACGCGTTCTAAAAAGCCGCCTACTTTACCACGAGAACAGCGGTGAGAATAAAGGGTAGGTAGAAGTGATTTTAATCTTGTAAGAAAACCGGGAATTTTGTTTGTAGGTCTTTGTTCCAGTTCTTCCAGGTCTATCCGCATTGCTATTAGCTTCTTCCTGCTAATGGACCAAAAGTTTGGTCCTGAAAGCACGTTAATCTGTTCGATTTTCATATGGTCGTGTTATACCATATAAATGAAAATGTTGTACCGTTTGTGAAGGTATAGATCAAGGATGCTCTTTCTACATACAACAAATGCTACCTACGGAGTTTCATTAACCCTGTTTCTCATATTCAACTACTTCAACATCAGCATCTTTAGGAAAAGAGTATTAAAGCGATTATTTCTGGTTCAGTTAAAAATTACTAAAACTGATCTACCGTATGGAATTCGCAAGGCAGCTTCTTCTACAGCAGCAACCTGTGGACACACCCTTTGTGTGGGAAAAATAAATCACATATAAGTGATCCAACTTACAGGTCATAATTACCTGATAATAATTCACATCTTAGAAATAAGACCAGTTGAATATTAGTTGCTTTTTAATGTGTTGAAGTGCCAATCAGCCAATGCATCCACGAGGTCTGTGTTCTCTTGTTCGGTACCAATGGTAATGCGCAGGCAGTTCTCGCACAGGGTAACATTGCTCCTGTCCCTCACCACTATTCCGCGGTCAAGCAGGAATTCGTACACTTTTCTGGCATCCTTCATCTTCACCAACAGGAAGTTTGCATCTGACGGATAGACCTTCTCAATGAAAGGTATTTTTTCAAAAACACCTTTCAGCGCCACACGCATTTGCACCAGTTCTTTTATCATGTCATTCACCTGTCCTACTTCTTCCAGCGCTTTTAGTGCAAGGTCTTGCGTAGCCTGGTTGATGTTGTACGGCGGCTTCACCTTGTTGAGCGTGTGGATGATCTCTGGGCTGGCGAACGCCATTCCCAATCGAAGGCCTGCCATTCCCCATGCTTTACTAAACGTTTGCAACACTACCAGGTTTGGATAATCAATCAACTCAGCTGTAAATGATTTATGTCGGGAGAAGTTGATATACGCTTCGTCAACCACCACAAGTCCATTGAAGTTGTTGAGGACAGCTTCTATATCTGCACGATCCATTGAATTGCCGGTTGGATTGTTGGGCGAGCAGATCCAGATGATTTTGGTATGCTCATCCACCAGGTTCTCCAGGTGAACAAGATCAAGTTGAAAATCATCGAGCAGCGGTGCCCTGCGCACCTCCACATCGTTGATGTTGGCGCTCACCTCGTACATACCGTAGGTTGGTGGGCAAATGACGACATTGTCTTTGCCGGGATTACAGAAGCAGCGGTACAGCAGGTCAATACATTCGTCGCTGCCGTTGCCCAAGAAGATGTTTTCAGCCGGAACAGATTTTACTGCACTGATCGCCTCCTTCACCTTTTGCTGGTGCGGGTCAGGATACCGGTTGTACCACTTTATCAGCGGTGAACCGATAGAATTCTCATTAGCATCTAAAAAGACTTTGGCCTCCCCGCTAAACTCATCACGAGCTGATGAATATGGAGTAAGGCTTTTTATATTTTCCCTGGTAAGGTTCTCTATATTGAAAGACATGAATTTGGAGTTTCTGGTTTCTTGTTTCTGGTTTCTAGCTTCTACTTGCTATTTCTGGTCTGTGGTTTCTGGTTCCTGGTTCCTGGTTGTGGATTGATAATCAATTGCTCTCGCTGATCTCTGATAACTGATCTCTAAACTCTGATTTCTAATCACCAATCATTATCTCTGAGCACGCCCTCACATCAAATTCTCCACCCGCATATCCAGCCGCTTAGAGACTGCATTGGCGTGTGCTTCTAATCCTTCGGCTGCGGCCATCAGTTGAACAGCCTGCCCAATGTTTTCCAGTCCCGCTTTGGTTAGCTTTTGAAATGTGATCTTTTTTACAAAGCTGTCTACACTTACACCACTGTATGCTTTTGCATAACCGTTGGTAGGTAAAGTGTGATTGGTGCCGCTGGCATAATCGCCCACACTTTCTGGCGAGTAGTTACCGATGAAAACAGAACCTGCATTTACCACTTGTTCTGCTATGGCATCAGCATTTTCACAATTGATAATGAGGTGCTCAGCTGCGTACTGGTTTAATAGTTCAACTGCTTCTTTTAGGTCACCTACTACAATTACTTTGCTTTTAGCCAAAGATTGGGCTGCAAAATCTTTCCGGGGCAGCTGCTCCAGCTGAAGTTCAACTTCAGCAGATACTGATGAAGCCACTGTTTCTGAAGTAGTTACCAATAAAACCTGGCTATCAGCTCCGTGCTCAGCTTGAGACAAAAGATCAGCAGCTACAAATATTGGATCGGCTGTTTCATCGGCTAAAACGGCTACTTCGCTCGGACCAGCGGGCATGTCGATAGCCACTCCATCCTTCTGTACCAGTTGCTTCGCACAGGTCACATATTGGTTTCCCGGGCCGAAGATCTTATACACCTGCGGAATGCTTTCGGTGCCATAAGCCATGGCAGCTATAGCCTGCGCTCCACCTGTTTTAAAGATTTTGCTGACGCCAACCAGGCTGGCCGTATATAAAATAGCCGGGTGAAGTTTGCCTTCGGCATTGGGCGGAGAACATAACAGCACTTCTTTACAACCCGCAATAGCCGCAGGAATAGCAAGCATAAGAATAGTCGAAAATAGAGGCGCAGTTCCTCCCGGAATGTATAGCCCTACTTTTTCTATACCCACACTTTTGCGCCAGCACTGTACGCCGGGCATAGTTTCCACCACCTCCTCTTGTACCAGCTGCTGCCCGTGAAACTTCTCAATATTTTCTGCTGCTTGCTTGATGGCTGCTTTTAAATCGTCGCTTACCAGCTTTTCTGCTTCAATGATTTCTTGCTGAGAAACAGCCAGTTCATCTACAGTCACCTTGTCAAACTTCAAAGCGAAATTGCGGAGCGCCAGGTCGCCGTTTGCTTTTACGGATTCTAATATTCCTGTTACATTGGCCTCCAGTGCTGCTGTATCCATTGTAGGTCGCTGCAACAGATTTGGCCACTCAGCTTTAGGAGGATTATTATAAATAGTGAGCATGCAAAGTTTTTATACAATCATTTTTTCGATAGGAACTACCAGTATGCCTTGAGCGCCGGCAGCTTTCAGTTTTTCAATGATGTCCCAGAAATCATTTTCTGTAAGTACGCTGTGTAGGCTACTCCATCCAGATTCAGCAAGTGGTAACACAGTAGGGCTTTTCATGCCTGGCAGTAGTCGAATGATCTCGTCCAGCTTTTCGTTAGGTGCATTTAGCAAAATGTATTTGTTGTTTTTTGCCCTGCGCACCGCGTGAATGCGAAACAGCAGTTTAGCCAGTAGCTCTTCCTTTTCCGGTGAAAGGTTTGCGTTCTTGATGAGTACAGCCTGCGACTTCAGTATTGTCTCCACCTCTTTCAGGCCATTCATAAATAAGGTAGAACCGCTGCTCACCAGGTCGCAGATGGCGTCTGCCAATCCTATACCCGGAGCGATCTCTACACTACCGCTGATCTCGTGTATCTCGGCGGTGATATTGTTCTTATCTAAAAACTGCTGCACCAACACAGGATACGTGGTAGCAATCTTCTTTCCCTGCAGGTAGTTTACATCATCATATTCTTCGCGCTTGTCTACTGCAATGCTCAGCCTGCATTTGCCAAAGCCTAGCTGCTCGGCCACCTGTACTTTCTTGTTCTTTTCAAAAACAACATTTTCGCCGGCGATACCAATATCAGCCACACCGTCTTCTACATATTGCGGAATATCATCGTCGCGGAAAAAAAAGATCTCCAGCGGAAAGTTGCTGGCTTCTGCCTTCAGCTTATTGACGCCGTTGGAAATGTCGATACCGCATTCTTTCAACAGCTTGAGGCTGTCTTCGTTCAACCTGCCAGATTTTTGAATTGCTATTCGCAGCATAAGTTTCTTTTGAAATGAATAGTAGGTAAAACAAAAAAGCTTACCAGAGGTAAGCCTTTCATGTTTATATCATTATACACAATACAACACCGGCCTACCTTTCGGCAAGAGCATGATGATGGATGTGCAGGTGTAAATTCATGGGCGCAAAGATAGGAGCAGAAGTATTGCTGCCAAAAATATTTGTTTTACCTGCTGCCGCAGAGTGGTTTTTAACAGCAGTTGGTGATGCTGCTATCATTAACTTCGGAAAAATGTTTAACCATGAGAATAACAAAAGTAGCAGGTGCTATGCTGGTAAGTTTGTTGCTTACCCAGGCATCTAAAGCACAAGATGCAGTTACTTATCAGACGCCGCCAAAAGCCATTGCTGACCTGGCTTTAGCTGCACCTACTCCATCTGTAAGTATAGATGATAAAGGGCAGTATATGCTGCTGATGGAGCGCAGCCCACATCCTACCATTGAAGAATTGGCGCAGCCAGAACTACGCATTGCTGGTCTGAGGATCAACCCAAGAAACTATGGTCCGAGCCGGGCAAGTTTCGTTTCTAACTTTAAGATCAAAGACCTTAAGACGAATAAAGAAACGCAGGTAAAAGGACTACCTGCCAATCTTAAAGCAAGTACGCCTACATGGAGCCCGCAGCAGACAAAGTTTGCTTTTACCAACACCACTACAAATGGTATTGATCTGTACGTGGTAAATGTGCAGGCAGCAACTGCTACCAAATTCAACAAAAGCTACCTGAACATGGTGCTGGACGATCTAAGCTGGGAGGATGAGAATACCATTTGGTACCCAGCCACTACAAAACCTGCATCTGCAGCACCGCCACAGCCGCTGGCTCCCAAAGGACCGATCGTGCAGCAAAATCTTGGTAAGGCAGCCCCTAGCCGCACCTACCAAGACCTTATCCGCAATCCATATGATGAAGCCTTATTTGAATTTTATGGTACAGCTCAATTAGTGCGTAATAATAATAGTGTAGAAACAAAAGTTGGTGCACCTGCTATTTACAGGAGCATCTCTATTTCTCCTGATAAGAATTATGTATTGGTGAGAAGGATCAATAAACCATTTTCTTACCTGGTGCCGGCGAGCAGCTTTGCATCTACATATTCTATACTTGACAAAACCGGCAAAGAGCTGAAAGTGCTGGCTAAGAACCCAAGTGGCGAAACAGCTCCGACTGGGTTTGACAACATACAGAACATACCACAGCGGTTTGCATGGAGAGCAGATCAGCCTTCTACCATTTATTGGATGCAGCCACTAGACAGCGGCATGTATGCCAACAAAATGGAGTACCACGATGCGGTGTATACACTTACTGCTCCTTTTACAGGCACACCTAAAGAACTATTAAAGACCAAATACAGGTTCAATGGAATTACCTGGGGCAATGCAACTACAGCGCTGGTATCGGAAGGCTTGAGAAGGCAACAGGTAATGCGGGTGAATAAACTCAACCCATCGACCGGCCAAATGGAACCAATGCTAGAACGCAGCATTAATGATGCGTATAACAATCCAGGTACGCCTGTTACTACTAAAAATCAATATGGCCGGCAGGTGCTTCAGGTAATTGATGGCAACAAGCTCCTGATGACGAGTACGGGTGCATCGCCAAAAGGTGATCTTCCTTTTCTTGCTGTTTTCAGTATGGATGATAAGAAGAACAACATCATCTGGAGAACAGAAGAAGGCACTTATGAGCCGGTGGTAAAAGTGCTGGATGCAGACAAGAAGATATTTGTTACCAGCAAAGAAACGCAGGAGGATGCGCCTAATTATTACATCCGCAACCTGCAAAATAATACAGCAGTTGCTATTACCAATTTTGCTGATCCGCAGCCGGCGCTACGCCAGGTAAAAAAGGAGAAAATAAAATACAAGCGCCAGGACGGGATCGATCTTACTGCCACTTTATATACGCCTGCAGGTTATGATGCTGCTCGTGATGGCAGGCTGCCTGTGTTGATGTGGGCTTACCCGCGTGAATTCAAGAATGCAGATGATGCAGGGCAGGTTCGCGGTAGCCAGAATACATTTACGCGTATCAACTATGGCTCACCAGTATTTTGGGTAACGCAAGGTTATGCAGTAATGGATGCTACAGAATTCCCAATAGTGGGTGAAGGTGATGTACAACCAAATGACAATTTCATTGACCAGCTAAGCTGGAATGCAGAAGCTGCCATCAATAAAATAGTGGACATGGGTATTGGAGATCGCAATCGAGTAGCTGTTGGAGGACATAGTTATGGCGCGTTCATGACAGCTAACTTGCTTGCTCATACCAATCTTTTTAAAGCAGGACTGGCACGAAGTGGAGCATATAACCGCACACTTACTCCTTTTGGTTTCCAGAACGAGGAGCGTACGTACTGGCAGGCACCGCAGATATATAATGCTATGAGTCCGTTTAGCCATGCAGATAAGATCAAGACGCCAATCCTGTTGATACACGGTGAAGCGGATAACAATTCAGGAACCTTCCCTATCCAGTCAGAGCGTTTGTACAATGCCATTAAAGGTCATGGCGGTACAGTAAGATATGTAGTGCTTCCTTTTGAAAGCCATGGCTACAGCGCCAAAGAAAACCTGCTTCATATGCTGTGGGAGCAGCACCAATGGCTGGAGAAGTACGTGAAGAAGTAAATAAAATATGAACTATGAATGATGAATGATGAATGATGAATGATGAATGATGAATTATGAATTATGATCTAAGTGATGATTATCGAATAAATTCAGGACTAGCACAAGCTTCGTTCTAATTTTTAATTTTTCATTTTTCATTTATAAAAAAAGCACCTCTTCGTTTGGAAGAGGTGCTTTTTTTTTGAGTAATGAGCGGGAACTGGTTTCTGTTTCCTGGTTCCTGGTTTTTTGTTTCTTGTTTCTAGTTTCTAGTTTTTTTTTCTGCTTGGCCGGATTCACTTTAGCTTCCTGATTTCTGAAAGCTGACTGCTGATAGCTGAAAGCCGTCAGCTACCTACTGCCCCACCAAAAAAACAGCATTAGCAAACAACTGTTTTCCATTTTCCCAGAAGGCGCGGAATAATGGATCATCTACAAAATATATAACTGATCCGCGGCCCATTTCCTGTACGCCAAAGTTCAATCCATCCACCAGCCTGGCCTTTACGTTTGTGCCAGCAAACCCTGTTACATAATTATCACGTTTGAAGTAGCCAACATTCCAGCCATCCTTCATGTACTCGTACACATCACCATTCAGTTTTAAGCTGTAATAAGTACTGTCGTAGCCAAAAGCAAGCGGGTGTGTTCTATCCAGGTGAACCCGGTAGATAGCACCTGGTATATGATCAGTCAATCCTTCCCTTTCACGGTTAGCATATGTGCGGAGGTTAGCATACGTTGATTTTTCTTCCGGCTTTTCCTCCCTTTGCTTCAGCCCCCAATCTTTCCCAGCCATCAACTGCACCGCATTTTCCATTGCTATTATTCTACCACCGCCACGTACATAATCTTTCAACTTATTGTTGGTGCTTTCCTCTCCAAATGCCTTGAAATAACCATCAGGAAAAATGATAACATTGAAATCCTGCAGGTTGGCTCTTCCTATATCAGATGCATTGATAAGCGTAACAGGATAATTTATCTGCTGTTCGAAAAAGTGCCATACCTGGCCTGCAGATAAGGAAGAAACCTGCTCGCCAGTTACAAGCGCTACACGTGGCGTTTGCACATAGCGCATATACGGCGAGCCAACATCAGGACCTTGCTCCATAAAACCTGAACGTAAGGGATCTATCTCTACTACATTGGTACGTGCAAGTCGAGTAAGTGTTTCATGCAGAGCTGGCTTATTGCCCTGCACCAGTACGATCATCGTTCCACGGCTGTATTGCTTGCCTTTGTAGGTAAATGGCTGCTCTGCATAACGGATGCGGATGCCTTCGCGGAGCAACTCGCTCATCATACGAACACCAGCTACAGAATTATACTTGATGAGATAGCCATAGCTTGAATTCTCAAAAGCCTGCGCCTCACCCCAGGCTCCTGCAGGTTGAATAGGCAATGCTTCTCTTACGGCATAGGCATCTACCCCATGTGCATAAGGAAGTGCCCAGGCAGTGATGTCGTAAGTATTAGAATCAGGCAGAGCAGTATGAGGATCTAATAAAACTTTTGCCAGCACCGAACGTGGCTGTGCCGTACTGACTGCTATGTGGAAACGCTTCAGGTTTACGTTTTCCATCTTGCTGTTGTTGTAGTTCATGCCGCGAACGCCGGAAGTCCTGGTGGAGCCATAGCTAATGCCATTAAGCGTAAGCAATTCAGCCAGCTTGCGAAGTTTTTCTTCGTTGTCGCTGGTCATAATGTAAGTCTTGTACTGGTTGCCTTTGCCGCTTCGGCTATCGTCAAAGAACTTTTTAAACTCATTTACCAACTGACCCGCGTGCTGCGATGCTACTTCCACTGTAGAGATAGAAGTGGTAAAATGGTGCTGTGCACGATCGACCAGCGTAAGCGTATCACCTACATCTGTTCGTATAGCAAGTCCGCCCCTGCTATGGCCTGCCTGTTCGTATGTCATACCAATTGCACCGTTGTAAGTAGGATAAGTATCGCCATAAGATGGGTACAACAGGTCGAAGCTTTCTTTGGTAAAGAACAACCAACCCTGCTGATCGAAGTAGCGTGCATTGTTTATACCGATAGTAGTCTGGAACGAGCGCTGCCATGGAGTGATCACCTCGTGAAATGGTTCTGCAGCAGGGGCAAAATAATAAGGGTTGTTGTGAAACTGTTCGTGAAAATCTACGTGAACATGCGGCATCCACTGGTTATATTTTACAATGCGCTGCCGTGTTTCCACCTGCGTTTGCCATGCCCAATCGCGGTTCAGGTCAAAGTTGTAGTGATTGCTTCTGCCGCCTGGCCATGGCTCACTATGTTCACGCGCCTGTGGATTAGGATCTGGTGTTTTGGCAGCCACTGAAGAATACCAATTCACATAACGATCGCGGCCATCAGGATTTAGACATGGATCAATGATAACAACTGTATTTTCTAAATATTTCTTTGTTTGTGTATTGGTAGGATCTACCAAAGCATGCAATGCCAACATTGCTGCTTCCGAAGAAGATGGTTCGTTGCCATGCACATTGTAACTCAACCAGACAATAGCCGGTGCATTGGCCAGCGGTGCATTACCATTTGCCAATCCTGCCAGTTGCAGGTTGTTTGTGCGGATGGCTTCAAGCCGTTGGATATTGGCAGCACTACCTATGTATGCCAGCAAAAGGTCCCGTCCTTCATAGGTCTCTCCATATTTCTCCACTTTTACCTGCGACGGCACAGCCTGGGCCACAGACCGTACATAGGCAACAATCTTATGATGAGGCGTGAACCTCGTTCCTACTTTATAACCTAAAAACTGTTCGGGACTTTGTAATGTTTGTGCTGAAACACCACTTGCCAGCACAATAGAAAAGAATACTACGACGATATTTTTCATAAAGACTTTTAGTGCCGTGAAAATAAGTTGGAAAAAGCACATGCTGGATCTATGCCCCGTATAAATAGATTAATTACTTACATTCAAAGCTCCAAAACCTAACTAACTGAAATGAAAATTTCCTTTCTTTTTTCTCTATTGCTGCTATGCCTCCTTGTTACCGGCTGTAAAAAACAAACTGAATTTATTGTAAAATTCGAGATCACTTCCACAGCTCCAGCCACTGCGCCTTTCAATTTGGTAGCTACCAAAATAGGTTTGCAAGAAATTGCGTCTATCCCTGGATTGTCGGCAGGATCAACTTCCTGGGACCATACTAAAACAGTCAATACAGAATATAGGCCACTGGATATCTATATGGCCCCTGCAAATATTTACCTCACTGCACCGGGGAGTGCTACATTGAGAATTTCTATCAATGGGGAAGTAAAAGCAGAAAAAACATATTCATCAACAGATTTACAGGGACAGAATATGGTATCTACTGTTGGTTTAACATATACCATAAAGTAGTTGATAAAAAGGTTCAGCTAAGAAATAATTACAGGTAATCGTAATTTTACATCTTATGTGACGGAGAATATTTTCGGTAAAACAGCCTGTAATATTTCTTATTGCTTCACCACCGTGTGTCGATCCACTACTTCATTTCGTACCCGAACAATCAACTGGTATACACCACGTGCCAATGAAGCAGCATCAATCTGTATATAGCCCTGCTGCAATTGTAGCCTGTCTTTCTGCCAAACAACCTGTCCATTCATGTTTACCAGTTGCAACTGCGCATCCTTCAGGCGCTCTTTTACCTGGAGTGAAATACTCTTGATAAAAGGATTACCGGCTACAGATGTGAACATTCCTTCCATAATCATCTTCACCTGTCTTACATCTGAATGTTTGATGATACCATCTTTATCCACCATTTCTAGCTTGTAATAATTTGTACCTGCAACAGGCTTCTCATCCCTCCAATTATAATGATTAGCCACTTCGTTGCGTGCTGCCAATTTTCCAACGGAATTATAATTTCTGCCGTCGGCGGAGCGGAGAAGATTGAAATGGGAGACATTGGTTTCATGCTGCGTAGACACATCAAGTTTTACAACTGATCCTTGTCGTGTGGCATTGAATGAAATAAGCTGCAATGGCAGGATAGTATTCACTGCAAAGTCAGTTACCTGCTCGGTGCCGTTGTAGTTTACTTTATACTTCCAAACGCCAGAAGGTGCAGCACCTGGAAGGACAATAGAATAGTACCAATAAGAAAAGTTATAGGTTGTGGCAGCCGTTTGCGTCCATGTTTGATAGACGGTATTATCTGGCCGTAGAATGGTGTGAACTGTCTGCTGCATGTTCTGCTGATCGCGGTAATAACTTCCAAGGTAAACGGTCTGGCTGTTGACGAAATTTACCTGTTCATTCACCACCTCATTAGCCGGGCAGGAACCTAATAATGGTGCAGCGCCATGTGTCATTATTTTATTTAGCGTAGAAACGCGGTACGGCTCCTGGTTTTGCCACCAGCTGGTAGTACCATTCATGCTGTTGCAGTTGCCACCATATGGATCTACAAGCTGGTCGTAGTTAGTGTTGGTATATATTTCCAAATGCAGGTGAGGCCCGGTGCTATTTCCAGAACTTCCCACAACACCCAAATATTCTCCAGCTGCCACCGTTGTACCAATTGGTTTGCTGGTGAGGCTGTTATTCTTCAGGTGGCCATACCATGCTACAGAGCCATCGTCGTGTATAATGTAAACGGCATTCCATTGGCAGCTACTCGTACAGAAAGCACAGTTCAGGTCGTAGTTGCCATTCATTTTGCCAACTATGGTTCCTGCGGCAGCGGCTACCACCTCTACTGCTCCATTTGACATCTTCTTCCATGCAAAGGGCCAGAGGTACATATCCGTTCCTTTATGATTATAGCCTGAGCCCATGTCGTATGTACGGTTGCCACATTGGTAATCGAGCAGTTGGTTAGGAACACCAGGGTTATGATCTACAAAATAAGATACTCCAAAGAAGCCATTGTCGTTGAAGCCGGCCTTTTGTCGTAGCGGCGGTTGAAAAGCAATAGAGCCAGGGCGCTGCGTTGGCGGCTGCAGGAGACCTCTCTCCTTTAGCATTTGCTCATTGGCTTTTAGCATGCGTACTATTTCAGCCCGTTGAGCAGGTGTCATTTCATCCTGGTGTCCTTCAAAAGAGAAAGCACCACCACCATCAGGCAGCCTTTCCAGCGGGACCTGTGCAGTAATCATACATGTACTGCCCAGCGAAAACAGTAGGATCAATAATTTTTTCACAGTAGTAGTTTTGGTAGTGGCAGTAAAATAGAAATAATTATTCAACTAAAACAGAGGCAACAGCAGCCTGTATTTAAAAGAAAAAGCAGCCCCTTGCGAGGCTGCTTTCTCATTAAAATATCATTGAATTATTTGATGATAATTACTACTCTCCTGTTTTTCGCTCTGCCTGCAGCGGTTTTGTTATCTGCAATTGGTTTTGAAAAACCATAACCAGTGGTAGATATTTTATCTGCGCTTACACCTTGAGACACCAGGTAGTTTTTAACTGAAGCAGCCCTATCCTCGCTCAGCTTTTGATTCAGTTGCTGACCGCCGGTATTATCTGTATGTCCTTCAATTTCCACTTCCAGGCTTGCATCGTTTTTTATGGTTGTAGCAATATCATTCAATGCACCATATGATGATGTAGTAAGCCTTGCACTTCCTGTTACAAACAAGATATGTTTTGCTTTTACATCTACTTCCTGCTGTACCTCTTCTTTTGGTTTTGCAGGACATCCATTGTTTGCAATTAAACCTGGAACAGTAGGACACTGGTCGTATTCATCGTTTACACCATCACCATCAGTATCAGGTACAGGACAACCATCGTATTTAGCTACGCCAAATACATTAGGGCATTTGTCTTTTGCATCTTCAATACCATCGCCATCAGTATCAGGACAGCCCTGGAAAATGCGGATTCCTGCAACATCAGGACAACGATCGTCTTTGTCTGCTACTCCATCACCATCACGATCAGGACAGCCTTGCAGGCTTGCAGGACCAGCCTGGTCAGGACAAGCATCTGTTGCATCAGGTACACCATCGCCATCACGGTCAGGCGCCGGAGGCGGTGGCGGTGTAGCTTTTACAGGTGCTTGCGGCACTTCTTTCATCTTCCTGTTACGCTTAATATCTGTAAGGTCAAAATTCAGGTTGGTATAATAGTAACCACCGTTGAAACCAAACTGCGTTGCATTACGGCTGTATACAAATCTTCCTTCACCGGTATTAGCTGCATTACGAATAGGATCAGGATAAACATCAGCTATATTGTTTGCACCAATTGTTATATTCATCCAGTGGATCGGTCTTACCGAGATGCTTGCATCTGTTACCACTTTGGCGCCAAACGTTTCATCACGTCTTCTATCTGTACCATTGAATACAGTTGACACTTCACCAAACCTTGTATTGCGCAGCATGAAACTCATGCGGCCAATGCGGTAGTTAAGGTTCAGCATAAACTTGTTGCGCGGTTGCCCTCTTTCAATGATAGCACGCTGTTCTATATTGAAAAGTGTGTTTGAATTAAGAGAGTCTGCAGGAAGTTTATCTGTGGTTTTTACATTACCTATTACTTCTGTCCTGTTGATGTTACCCGCTAAGGTTACATCCAGTATTCCCCTGCCCATAGCATAATTTCCATTGATGACTACATCTAAACCACGTGTACGAGTATCAATAGCGTTAGCAAAAAAACGTGCAACGGTTACATTAGGGAAAGGCTGCAGCAATTGGTTAACGATGGCATTGTTTCTCCTGTCAAAATCACCGCTTAGAACAATCCTGTCTTTGATCTCTATCTGGTAAGCATCCACAGTGATATTGATATTCTTGTAAGGACGAGAGGTAATTCCAATGCTATAGTTCATCGATTTTTCAGCCTTCAAACCAGGTATTCCAAATGCAGCTGCTATTTCGCTGTCATTTTTAAACGTAGCTGTTTGCGAAGCCACCAAACCCTGTGGCGTGTTTATAAATAGCGTAGCCACATTGTTGAAGAAACGCTGGTGCAGTGAAGGAGCGCGGAAACCATTGCTCACTGTTCCTCTTATAGAAAAGGCATCTGCAATTTTATAACGGGCAGAAGCTTTACCAGCAAAATTGCCACCGAAGTCGCTGTAGTGCTCATAACGTCCTGCCACATTCACCAAGAAGTTGTTGGTGAGGTCAGTTTCAATATCAGCATAACCTGCAGTTACAAACCTGTTTTCATCAACCGCATTAGCTGGTGTGAATCCGGGGAATACCTGTGCTCCTACTGCCCTGCCGCTTCCCGGTGCATAGTCACCATAGCTTCCAAATTCACCCGGCATTATCTGGTAGCGGTCTATTCTTCCTTCGCCACCTACTGCCAGGTTAAAGCTTTTTAGCCCCAGCTGCGAACCAAAATCTTTACTCAGGTTTAGCGTTGTAGTGCTTTGTGCAAAACGAAGTTTACCTGCATAAAATTCTGTTTGTGCATTCAAGCCTTCAGCAAACTGCGAAGCATTGTTTGTATTAGTGATATCGAAAAGAAATGAGTTGGCGCCCCACTGGCTGCCGAAATCCCATCTTACACCACCTTTGGTTATACCGTCAATAGATGCTGCAAGATTGTTATCTCTTATGGTAGAATTGATCAAAGGAAGAAAACCATCAGGATACAGATCTTGTATCACCTGGGTAGTTTGTTTTGGAAAACGATAAAATCCTGCTGATTGTCCCTGGCGGAAATTGGTTCCTGCATTCAGGTTGAAGTTTATCCTGTCAGTAAGTGGAATACCGCTGTTGATCATCAATCCATAATTGTCCACTTTCGAGTTGCCTACCTGCATGGTATTCTTACGGCTCATGCCCCTGCTTTGTATCAAGGCGTTGTCAAGTCGTGTGATACTGTCTCTTACTGCCTGTGATGCACCGCCCGGGATATTGTAGTACCATGTACCTGTGAAGTCACCTGCACGATTGGTTCCTTCGCGCCAGCGTGCATCAGCAAAAACATCTAAAAAACCTTTTTTACCTAAACGAAAAGCTTGTTGTAATGAAGCGCCCAATGTTCTGCCATCACCTGCATAATGCTGTCCGCCATGCAGGTTCACCAATGTTCTTTTGAAATCTCTTTTTAAAACAACGTTGACCACGCCGGCTATTGCATCCGAGCCATATTGTGAAGATGCACCATCGCGCAAAACTTCTATACGCTCAATAGCGGAAGCAGGTATGCTGTTAAGGTCGGTACCTACTGAACCACGTCCAATTGTACCGTTTACGTTTAGCAAAGCTGTATTGTGCCTGCGGCGTCCATTAATCAAAACCAAAACCTGGTCAGGGCCTAAACCACGAAGCGTTGCTGGATCTATATGATCGGTACCATCGGCAATGGTCTGGCGCGATGAATTAAATGATGGAGCAACAAAATTGATCATTTGCGTAGGCTCTATCTGTCCTGTCATCTGTAGTTCACGCGAAGAAAAAACATCCACAGGAGATGCTGTTTGAATATTGGTACGAGGAGTAACAGAACGAGAACCGACAACAGTTACTACTTGTGTAGTTTGCTCTTTCACCAACGTCATATCTACAGTAACTGTTTGATTGGCACCAACCGTTACAGCGCGCCGCTGTTGCTGGTATCCTACAAAACTTATGATGATGGTATATGAACCCGGACGAACCCTGATCTCGTAAGTGCCCGTATTGTTGGTGCGGGTTCCTGCATTTTGTCCTTCAAGAAGTACGGAGGCTCCTTCAAGTGGCATTAGGCTATCGCGTACTGTGCCGCGGATTACAGATTGCGCCATGGCAATACTGCTAATCAACAGAGCAAAAGCAAGCATACCAATAGAACGGAATGATGCGTAGAATTTTCTCATTGTTAGTCGGTTTATTAGGCAAATGATCCGCTATAATGGCATGAGCCACAACAGCTACTGTTTCTCATGCAATAATACATAAGGCACATGATATTGTATAATATATTGAAGCCACTGTTTTAATTGATTTGTTCATCTTTCGCAGGTAAAATATAATTTGCCAAATATGAGAGTGATAGTAGCAGTAACGTGTAGTTTATTATTCATTGCATGCAAGACAGCGGTGCCATCTATTGTTGGTAAAGGCAAAGCAATAGATCCATTCCATTATACTATTAAGAAGAATGAAAAATATACAAGTGGAGCCGTGGTATCAGCGCATCCACTGGGAAGTATGGTGGGTGCAAAAATTTTAAAAGATGGTGGCAATGCCATAGATGCGGCTATCGCTACCCAACTTGCATTGGCAGTAGTTTACCCCGGTGCTGGCAATATAGGTGGTGGTGGTTTTATGGTCGCCAGGTTGCAGAACGGGGAAACATTCACCTTAGACTTCAGGGAAACAGCACCAGCCAAAGCACATCGCAATATGTATATAGATGATAAGGGTGTTGCACAAACTTCTTTATCGCAACGCGGTCATTTGGCTGCAGGTATACCCGGCACCGTAGCTGGTTTATTTGAAAGCATGCCTTATGCTACTAAACCTTTCAAAGAACTAATTCAGCCCGCTATAGACCTGGCCGAATATGGTTTTGTGATTACGGCCATAGAGGCTGACAAGATGAATGAGAACCAGTCAATTTTTAAACAGCATAATACAGCGCCCACAGTTTTCATAAAAGAGAAATGGAAAGCTGGCGACACACTCATACAAAAAGAACTGGCCGCTACACTACGCAGGATAAGAGACAAAGGCAGGGATGGATTTTACAAAGGAACTACAGCTGATCTTCTGGTTGCAGAAATGAAGCGTGGCAATGGAATTATTGATCATGCAGATCTTGCTAATTACCAGCCGAAGAAACGAGAGGCTATCACCTTCAACTACAAAGGACATACGATCATCACTATGCCACCACCAAGCAGTGGCGGCATACTACTGCTTCAAATGCTGAAGATGGTGGAAGATCGGCCATTGGCGAAGTATGGTTTCCATTCTACCAAAGCAGTACAACTGGTAACAGAAGTAGAACGCCGTGCTTATGCTGACCGTGCAGAATATATGGGGGATCCGGATTTTTACAAGGTGCCTACAGCTACGCTTACCAGTGATGCTTATCTCAAAAAACGAATGGCTGATTACGACAGCACGAAAGCAGGCAAAAGCAGCTTGACAAAACCGGGTGTGATTGAGAGTATGGAGACCACTCACATAAGTATAGTTGATAAATGGAATAATGCAGTATCGCTCACTACTACCTTGAATGGAACCTTTGGAAGCAAAACAGTGGTTGGCGGTGCCGGCTTTTTCCTGAATAATGAAATGGATGACTTTAGCATAAAACCAGGTGTGCCTAACATGTATGGTGTTGTTGGTGGCGAGGCCAATGCAATTGCTGCAGGTAAACGAATGCTTAGCTCAATGACGCCTACCATCGTATTGAAGGATAACAAGCCTTACATCATATTGGGAACGCCAGGTGGTGCTACTATACCAACCAGTGTTTTTCAGGTTATTACCAATATTGTAGATTTTAAAATGCAGCCGACTGATGCGGTTTATGCGCCGCGTTTTCATCACCAGTGGCTGCCCGATGTCATACAGGTAGAACACGATTTTCCTAAGAACATTGTACAGCAATTACAACAGATGGGTTACGAGGTAAAAACTTACGGCATTGCAGGCTATGCTTCTACCATTGGAAGAGTGGAATTGATCATGATCAACAATGGTAAGATAGAGGCGGTGGCAGATATACGAGCTGACGACTCGGTTGCAGGTGAATAGTGTACTGACGTAAGTTGGTAGCCAGAATGTTCTAACTACCGGCTTTTAGTATTTTTTCTTTCCATCCTGGTATAGCCCCACAGAATAAGTATGACACATAGTACCAGGCCCACAATGGCTGGAACAATGACAGACTTTCCGGCGTTACCAGCATTGTAGATACTCCAGGATACTTTCCCGGCTGCCATCAGCACTATCACCACTAGTCCCATTACTAAACTTCTCTGCCAGAATGCTATACCCAATACAGTATAAGACAGTGGAATGGTTGCAGCCAGTAAGCTCTTCTCAATGTTCCAATCTTTCATGAGCCATTCCTTTTCAAATGCCAGGAACTCCAGCACCTGTTCATTTACAATCTCAGGTTGATTGAACCAGAACATACTTGTAAATAAGCAAAAGACAGTGATGGCTATTCCTGCCCAGCTACGCCTGTATGCAAAAAAGCAGAACGGTACAAGAAAAAATGGTCTTATATACCAACTTAATGAGTTTTGATGCCTGTGAAATATCCATGTAAAGAATGCTTCATTGGTGATGGCAAGAACAATGAAAAGGATAGTCAGCGAGAAGAAAATAACAGCGATAGCCTTATCATGTTTCTGGAGCATATTCAACTGAAGGCTTTTCACATAAATTGCCTGTCGCCGCAAAGATCAAATATTTCTTTCTTAAAAATTCAGCTGTGCCTGTAAGCGCAGCAACCTGCCTTTCTGCAAATTCTCTTGTCGCCTGAAGTCTTCGAATCTTCTTTCTGAAAAAACATATTCTGCTACAAATTCAAAGTTTTTCCACGGCTGCCATTCAACTCCAATTTCATATTCATTTACATCATAGCTACGTGCATCGAGTTCATGTTTTTTACCCCCTGAATAATGTTGCGCTCTAAAGAAAGGAAAGATGATCTGCTTGTTGGCCTTGATCATATAATTTAGGGTGATATACCCGCCATACAGGTTGCGTAGCTCTATCGAATCTGTATCCTTGTTGAACTCCGGCCCGCGGCCTACGTTATATTCAGCCATAAAACCAAATGGCTTTGGATACATAACCAAAGTAGCCGCCACACGTTCATCACGGTATTCATTTCCCTTCACCACTTTCACTCCTGGTGAAAGTTGGTCTGCGGGTACTACATACCTGCCGGTGTATGCCTGCAATGCCGGCTCCAATGTTTGGTCGCCAATTTTAAAAGGATATGCTACTCTACCTACCACATGTAATGAATTATTCTGCTCCGGCCTGTTAGCTGTCTGTCCATTAAAAGCGCCAAAAGCTATCACACCATAATCTCCTTCTCCTTTATAACCTTCATTAACCAGCGACGAGAACATGCGACGCTTATCTTCTGGCGCCCAATAAAAAAACACACCAAGGTCGCGCTCATTTGACAAGGCACTATTCAGAGCATCATTACGGTCGAGCGGCAATCGATTCTGGCTTGATTGCATATTCTCAAAACCAAATGGCACTTTGCTTTGACCAATTCTCACTCGTAATTCGTTTTTACGGTTAAGTCCTACGTCTACATAAGCATCTCGTATCTGTCCAAACTGAAGTGAATTTGTAGAGGCAGAACTGGCAAAATCAGGTTGAACATAAAAATATACCCGCTCATGTACCTGGCCGAAAAAGATGACACGCATTCTTCGCATAAAGAATCCACCACCCTCACCTATTGAACGGTCGCACTGCTCACATTTCAGTTGCGGATTGGTTTCAAGCAGCCTGTTATAGCGAGTTTGCATGTAACCACGGATCTGTACATTCTCATACCACTTCTTTTGCTTTGGCGGTTCTTTAGCCTCTTGATTTGTAGTATCGTTTTGTGCGGATGATGCAGTTGTAAAAAATAATAATGCGATCAGTAGTTTCTTCATGCCTGCGTGTGGTGTTTAACAAAATTAATGCTGCCAATGCAGAAGACTACAACCAGAACAAGAAAATGTTCAAAATAACTTAATGTAGAAATATGAGAAATATCAAAAAGAAATTGTAACACTTACACTGCAGTGATCACTTGCAGCAATAGTTTCATTAGAATTGATGATCTCCGGGTAGCGCGATTTTATTAGTGGATGTTGGGCTTTTTTTGATAACCCTTTTCTATTAATAACAGGTAGTACGCCGGGATTAGCTTTTACAAGCCGCTTCGACAACCATACATAATCCAGCTGGCTATACCTGTCTGCCTCTTGTACTTTAGTAGTGTCCCAAAAATGAGTCCACCGCTCTTCTGCCGGCAGGTTCTCCACTACATTGTAAAGCCACTTTGTCTTGAATAGTTTTTCAAGGGAGCTATCCTCAGATGGATAATCATTGAAATCTCCAACAATGGCAAATGCAGCGGTTGACACCCTTCGCTTCAGCCTATCCTGCACGATCTTTAAAATTCCATCTACCTGTTCTATCCGGCGGCTCGCTGAGATCGCTCGTCCGTTTGCAGGATTGCTCATATCAAACATGCTCTTCAGGTGGTTTTTATAAAGAATAAATGGCTTGCCTTCCACCATGAAATCAAGTTCCAGGCAGTCACGCGAAAAGAGCCAGTTCTTTTTGCTGTTGCGCAGGTATTGGTGCGTCATGATCCTTTCAAATGGCAACTTGCTTAACACTGCCACATCAATCAGGCGCGGATCATTGCCATCCACCAGCAACTTGTATGGGTATAGCGATGAAAGATTATTCTCAGCGCAAAAGTTCTTCAGCGTATCCAAATTCTCCACTTCCTGCAGTGCTATTATATCTGCTTTTGTATCTCTGATCACTTTAGCGGTTAGCTTTCTTTCCGGCTGAGGTACTGTAGTAAACCTGGAGCTGTTGATGATAAAACCATTCTCCACTGCCTGGTTCACTTCGCCTGGTGGTAACTTATCACTAAACTTATAACGCCTGAAAAGGTTCTCACAGTTAAAGGTGGCAATGGTTAGTGATGGCATAAGAATTTCTTATTTTCTGTTGAAACTAATCAGTTGTTAAAACAATTGCAATTGGCAGGTGAGGTTTTTCTATATAGCCAGATTGAGGTATTTTAAGGAAGTAAAAAAGGAGCAGTTATGAAGTCACTATCAGAAACATGGTTTGCAGAAGGGTTCATTGATTTTGAATTAAAGAAGTATACACTGCTTGCATATCTACAAGAGGTAAACAAATACTTTAATGAAAACAAGCTTTACCCACAATTAGCCGACGTCATTTTTCACTACAACAACATTGTTGCTTTCAGGGAAAACAAGAAGTATTTGCAGGAGCATTTTCCTAAGCAACTAACGGATGTAAATATGCAAAAGCTGCAACTGGTGTACGAGCAAATGATAGAAGATGACGAACTGATGAAAGAGTTGGAAGATATCATCCAATATTCAGCGACAAAAATAAGAGGCACCATAGAAGCAGGTACGGAGATCTATGAATTTGTTGAGTCAAATCTTTCTATTGAACCTGTAGGCCTTCTTCCACTTGATGTAAATGAAGGATACCTGTTGATGAAAGACAGCCGCTACAACGACACGATCGTTTACCAATACCGGCTTACCATTTTTGAAAAACACGATGAGAGATACAGGGGCATACGTACTGACTACATACAGCAGTGGCGTAGAACAATCAGCAATTCGCCGGAGAATATTAAGCGCATGCTAATAAAAGAAAGGAAGGAACTGCCTAACCCGGCAGTGTATCATATAGAAAGTAAACTTGCCTATCCACTGGAAGAAACTTTACTACCTATAGCCAAACGATCTTTTGTAAAATACCTGGCAAAAGAAGAAGGTGCTAGCTAATGGATGTTCCTTTTTTGCGGCTTCTTACCACCCGCATCATCTGTAGTACCACGGCACCAAGTATAAGCGCAAAGCCAAGGTAAAACCCATCACTCAGGTACTTGTTTTCTTTATACACAACAAAAGCCAGGATGATACCATATACAGGCTCAAGGTTGATGGTGAGGTTTTGTGTAAATGCAGAAACCTTTTGCAAAGCCTGCAACGATAAATCCATTGCTAAAATGGTGCACAGCCAGCTCAACAGGAACAACCACATCCAATCGCTGCTGGTAGGCAATAACTGCTTAGTAGGAAATGCCCACAGGTAAAAAGGCATAGCCAGTGACAGTAAAAGAATTCCCCCACTCAGCTCGTATAGCATCATGGTTTTGGGTGCTGTAAACGAAACCTGGTTCTTGTTTAAGATGGAGAAAATGCAACTGAGCAAAGTACAGATCAAGCCTAATATGATGCCGGTGCTATAGTGTGGATCGAAATGAAAGATGAGGTAAATACCTGCTATACCTATCAGCCCAAGCAATATTTCAATTGGAACAAATTTCTTCCGTGTCATTACCGGTTCCAATAAAGCGGTAAATAAACCTGCTGAGGATAGACAGGTTAGTGCTATGGAAACGTTAGCATATTTGATACTGCCATAGAAGAAGCACCAGTGCAATGCTATCAGGCCACCAATACCAAATAACTGCATCCGCTGCCTGCGTGGCACCGTTTCCAGTTCTCCCTTTACCCGCATCAAAACATACAATGAAACTACCGTTATGAGAATGCGGTACCATACCAGCAAACCTTCATTAAGGGATATTAATCTTCCCAACACTCCTGTAAAACCCCATAAGAACACCGCTGCATGCAGCTTTACCAACGCCTGTTTCATAAAGGCCGCAAAGATGGCACTATTAGCATACACAGCAATTGCTATAAATCAATTAGCCGCAGTTTGACAAGATTATAACGAACGAGAAGTAATAGGATTAGATAAAAGAGAATTAAACTGTAACAGGCTCAGATGCTTTTTTTACCCGGTTGCGATAGTTTTTAAAGAGGCTTTGCCATTGGATCTTAAGCACACCCAGCACACCTTCTTTCAATATGCCTTTGTTCATTTTAGAAGAACCATGTTTGCGGTCAATAAAAGTAATAGGCACTTCTTTAATCTTGAAACCAAGTTTCCACGAAGCAAATTTCATTTCTATTTGGAATGCATAACCAACGAACTTGATTTCATTAAGGTTGATCGTTTCCAACACTTCTCGTTTATAGCAAACAAAACCAGCGGTAGGATCGTTAACCGGCATCCATGTAATGAGCTTTGTATACATAGCGCCGCCTTTGCTATAGAACCGCCTGTCCCAAGGCCAGTTCTCAATTTTTCCACCGGGAACATAGCGGCTACCTACGGCTACGTCGCCACCTTCATGTTTACATGCATTATACAATCGTATAAGGTCTGTAGGCCGATGCGAGAAATCGGCATCCATTTCGAAGATGTAGTTATAGCCTTTGTGGATGCTCCACCTAAAACCGTGGATGTAAGCGGTACCTAAACCTAGTTTGCCTTTACGCTCTTCAAGAAATAGCTGACCAGCATAATTAACCTGCAGTTCTTTTACGATTTGTGCTGTGCCATCTGGTGAACCATCGTCAATCACCAATACATGAAAATCTTGCTGTAGCGAAAATATAGCGTCCAGTATGTTCGCAATATTTTCCTTCTCGTTGTAAGTAGGTATAATAACTATTTTTTCCAAAGAGGTTCAGCAGGTTTTGAGAGAGCCGAAAATACAATATTACCGCCTAGTGCAATAACCTTTTATTGAAGATAATATACCGTTACACTTTCTTTAACAGTGCGCGGTTCATGATCTCTGTAAGTTTTTGTTTGGTATGCATAGGAAAGTCACCTTTCATCATCCAATCGTAGTATTGAGGCTCCATGCGCAATACATCTTCTACAGGCCTTCCTTTGTGCTTTCCAAAGTTGAAAACTTCTTTACAATCTACTTTTATGAACCTGCGTGCAAAGTCTACAAAGTCTTCTTCGCCGCAGAATTTACAGATAGCTTCCAGCGTGGAACCAATTTCAGGATAACGCTCTACCTGTGCGCACAATATTTCAAACGTAGCCAATGCATCTGCCTCGGCACCATGCGCTCCTTCTAATATTTTATTGCAGTAAAATTTATAGGCTGCACTTAATGTCCGCTGCTCCATCAGGTGAAACACGCGCTGTACATCTATTAGTTTACGTCCGTCTACAGAAAAATCCTGCCCTGCTCTTAGAAATTCTTCAACCAACAATGGTATATCAAAACGATTACTGTTATAACCAGCAAGATCAGATCCATCAATGAACTGCCTTACTTCGTTTGCCACCTGCCTGAAAGTTGGTGCATCCTTCACCATCTCGTTGGTTATACCATGCACATCACTTGCACCTTTAGGTATAGGCATCTCCGGGTTAATAAGCTTACGCTTTACCTGGCGCTGACCATCAGTTGAAACTTTTACTATGGCAATTTCTACTATACGATCTGTAGCTAAATTGGTACCTGTAGTTTCAAGATCAATAACGGCTATAGGCCGGTCTAACTGTAATTTCATGTTTTTGCGGGTTTACTTGGCTACTGCATTTGCAATAGCATTTACATCTAATCCATCATAATTGCCACTACTCATAAACACAAGTGTGGCGTTGGTATACTCCTGCTTTTGAAGCCAGGCTTCCAGTGTTTCTCTGTCAGTTATAACCTCAAGTCCTTCCTTATTAAAACCTTTCTCTACTACTTTCTTTGGCAGAGGTGGCATTCTTTTCAGTTCCAGTGCATGCTGCGAGTAAAAAACAACCGCGGCATCGGCTTTATCCATAGCACCTTCATACTCGCTCATAAAGTTTTCATTCAGGCTACTGAAGGTATGTAGCTCCAGTACGGCTACCAGTTTCCTGCCTGGAAATTGTTGCTTAACTGCTTCTATGGTTGCTTTAACCTTGCTGGGTGCATGGGCAAAATCACGGTAAACAGTTGTGGTACCAGTTTCCGCTATTTTTTCTAACCGCTTGCTGGCACCTGTAAAACTGCTGATTGCCGTTACAAAGGTGGCGGTATCTACCCCTAATTCATTGCAAACATGATATGCAGCATGAAGATTTAACAGGTTGTGGTCGCCAAAAACCTGCAAAGGCTGGCTGCTACCTTCAATGGTGATGATGGTTTTCCCGTTGGCTATTTCATGCCCGGGAACTGCATACGGCTGGTATCGTATGTCGTCTCGCTTATTTTCCTGCACCAGTTTAGTGAGCACAGGATCAGTTTCGTTGAATATGAGGATGCCACCTTTTTCGATCTTATTGATAAAGATGACAAACTGCTCCAGGTAAAATTCCCAAGTTGGAAATACATTGATATGATCCCAGGCTATGCCGGTAAGAATAGCAATATGTGGAAACAGGAAGTGAAACTTTGGACGTTTCTCAATTGCACTCGCCGGGTATTCATCGCCTTCACACACTATCACCGGTGCATCTGTTATGTTCACCGATTGGTCAAAACCCTCCAGTCTCGCCCCTACCAGGTAATCAAATTCCTTTTGTGCAATTTTTAACACGTGCATGATCATGCTGGTTGTGGTGGTTTTGCCGTGGCTTCCACCCACTACTACCCGTGTCTTTTGTTGGCTTTCTTTAAAGATATACTCAGGGAACGAGTAAATAGGAAGCTGCATTTCCCTTGCCTTAACCAGCTCAGGATTATCATCTTTTGCATGCATTCCCAATATGATAGCATCAATATCCGGGATTATAAGATCTGGTTGCCAGCCCATTTTTCCAGGCAATAAACCTTCATTCTTCAGGTTGGTGCAACTAGGTTCAAATATTTCATCGTCTGTACCTGAAACCTTGTAACCCTTTCTTTTGAGCGCAATAGCAAGCTGGTGCATCACGCTTCCTCCTATGGATATAAAGTGAACTTTCATTAATATTGTAGCTTCAAAAATATCGGTGCAAAATAACCGTTTATTTGTCGTAATAATCTCAAGTATGAAAAAGACATTCATCGTAATTATCCTTCTTGCATTTACCCTTGCATTAGTTTCTTCATGTGTATCTCGCAGAGGTGGTTGCCCTTCTCATAACCCACGCTACTTCCGTGCATAGGCACGTTTTTAGTACGCTTTTGAAGAGAAACATCTAAATCATGAATTGGATTCCGCTAACCGATGAAAGTCAGTTGCAGGATATTGTTCTTAAATCGAACAGTAAGCCGCAAGTGATATTTAAGCATAGTACCAGGTGCAGCATTAGCAGCATGGCTAAAAGCAGACTCGAGAGAAGCAGCGTACCTGAAGATGCAGATTTTTATTATCTAGACCTTATAGCCTACAGGAACATAAGTAATAAGATAGCCCAGGATTTTAATGTTTACCACGAAAGTCCGCAGGTGCTTGTTATCCGCAACGGCGAATGTGTTTACGATGAAAGCCATGGATCTATTGATATGGAAGAAATCCGTGAACAGGTAACTATATAGCCTGCTACCTATAATCATACTAAGCATCCAACCGGATGCTTTTTTTGTGCCCTTTGAAGAGTAAATTCACTCCTTAATTACCTGCAATGACAATAACTCTTTTTGGCGCTACCGGCATGGTTGGAAAATACATTGTTCGCAAAGCACTGGCGCAGGGCCATACTATAAAGGCCTTTGGGCGAAATGTACAATCGCTTATAGATGCGGACTTGCGAAACACAAAACTGGTGGCGGTTAAAGGATATGTTTTTGATGAAGGCGATGTATATAAAGCTATCCAGGGAAGTGATATGGTTATATCAGTTTTAGGTGGCGCTTTTAATGGCAAAGACAAGTCAAGGTCGTTAGGCATCAAGAATATAGTGGCCCAAATGAAGCGGGCACAAGTAAAAAGGATAGTAGCTCTCGGCGGTAAAGGAATTTTGCTTTCTGAAAATGATGAGTTGCTGCTTGACCTCCCGGATTATCCTGAAGAATACTTACCCGTAGGCAAGGAACACCTGCAGGCGTATTTATACCTTAAAGAAAGTGACTTGGATTGGACCATCATTGGTGCACCAAATTTGGTGGATGAAGATGGCTCCGGCCATTATACCACAAGTAGTGAATATCCTCCCCAACCAGACAATGGTTTTATACGTGCCGGCGACCTTGCTGAATTCATGCTAAAAGAGGCAACCGCAAATAATTACCTGCAACAACGGGTAGGTATTTCTACTGTATCATAGATCAGCAAATTTTTTCAGGAAGTTACCTGCCACCTACTCTTTACTCGCCTTCTCATCCATCGGCAGCATGCCAGAAACAACTTCCTCATGGCAAAGTTATTGATGCTTCTGCATCTTGTATTTGGAAGCTGCTAAACCTATTGATGCAGCCTCCATTATATATGCATTGCTGCCTTATACTCAGATCATTTAACCAATCTTACAAAGAAACACATGAACAAGCATCGATTTATGTTTGCTACGGGTATAGAAAATAGTTATCCCAACATTACCTTACCAGATGGCACCATCAAACGAGTAGATGAGATGGAAAAGACCGGGCACTACAAGTATTGGAAAGAGGATTTTGCCCTTGTAAAAGAATCGGGAATGGATTACCTGCGTTATGGTCCTCCGTACTACCGCGCTCATGTGGGACCAGGGCAGTACGACTGGAGTTTTTCTGACGATGCTTTCAAGGAACTGGAAAGGCTGGAAATAACCACCATTGTAGACCTTTGTCATTTTGGTGTACCCGATTGGATTGGTGATTTTCAAAACCTGGACTGGCCGGAATATTTTGCTGAGTACGCGTATGAATTTGCGAAACGTTATCCGCACCTACAGTACTATACGCCGGTAAATGAAATTTTCATTGCCGCTATGTTCTCCGGCCAGTATGGCTGGTGGAATGAATGTAAGACCAGTGACCACACTTATGTGACGGCTCTTAAAAATCTTTGTAAGGCAAATGCCCTGGCGATGCTGGCTATCAAAAAGGTTCGTCCTGATGCCATTTTTGTGCAAAGTGAATCAAGCGAATATTTCCACGCAGAACATCCAGGAGTAAGGCCACTTGCTGATTTCCTGAACAAAAAACGCTTCTTATCGCTCGATCTTACTTATGGGCATGAACTGGATGTGACTATGTACAAGTACCTGCTGGACCATGGCATGACAGAGAAAGAGTATAACTGGTTCATCGATCAAAGACTGAAGAAGCAGTGCAATTGCATCATGGGTAATGACTACTACATTACCAACGAACATATGGTGCATGAAAACGGAAGCACCTCGCCGTCAGGAGAAGTGTTTGGCTATTATGTGATAACGCACCAATACTTCCGCCGGTACAAACTGCCGGTGATGCATACAGAAACCAATATAACCGAACCACTGTCAGTACACTGGCTAAAAAAACAATGGGCAAACGTATATAGGCTAAAACAAGATGGCGTACCTATTCTTGGTTTTACGTGGTACAGCCTGATAGACCAGGTAGACTGGGATAGCGCGTTGCGCAATGACGCAGGCAACATCAACTCGCTGGGCATGTACGATCTTGATAGAAAAATTCGGCCACTTGGAAGGGAATACATCAACCTTATCAAACAATGGAAAGATGTATTGGACACAGAGGGTTATGGAGTTCCTTTAGTATAAATAAAGTCAATTTTCATGTACAGGGAAATGCGGGATCGGCTGCATTTCCCTGTTCTTTTTTACCGCATTTTGTGCCAGAGATGCAGGAGCGTGAATGGCAATAACTACTTTCGCTTTTTGCTACTACTATGAACTACCAGCAAACGCTCGAATACCTGTTTACCCGCCTGCCTATGTATAGCCGCATAGGGGCAGCTGCTTATAAAGAAGATCTTACCAACACCATCACGCTCTGCAATGCGGTTGGAAACCCGCAAAACAGTTTCAAATCCATTCATATAGCAGGCACCAATGGCAAAGGTTCCACAAGCCATATGCTTGCAGCTATTTTACAATCTGCAGGTTATAAAACAGGCCTCTACACCTCTCCTCATCTAAAAGATTTTAGGGAACGCATCAAGATCGATGGTAAAGAAATAGAAGAAGATTTTGTTGTAGAATTTACTCATAGACTACAGCCGCTGATGGAGGAGATAGAGCCTTCTTTTTTTGAAATAACAGTGGCAATGGCTTTTAAATATTTTAAGCAACAGCAAATAGATATAGCAGTGATAGAAGTTGGATTGGGAGGCCGGCTCGACAGTACCAATATCATTACGCCTGAAGTGTCTGTCATTACCAATATAGGGATGGATCACATGAATATGCTGGGAGATACAATTGAAAAAATAGCATCGGAAAAAGCAGGGATAATCAAACCTAATATACCTGCAGTTATTGGAGAAACAACAGAAAAAACAAAACCTGTTTTCATAGATAAGGCTGCTACTGTTGGCGCTCCTGTTTCCTTTGCATCGGAAGCAAGATGGGTAAATGATTGGGCGCATGAAAAGCACCAACTGGTAGCTACTGTCGCACATCATCAACTCGATAGCGACAGGCAAACCTACAGTCTCGACCTTACTGGCATTTACCAGTTAAAGAACCTGCTGACAGTTTTAGAAACAGTACATGTATTAAAACAGCAGGGATGGAAGATTGAAGAGGAACATGTAAAACATGGACTGGCGCATGTAAAAAAACTAACCGGCCTTCATGGCAGGTGGGAAGTAGTGCACCAGCATCCAACTGTAGTGCTGGACGTAGGCCATAACGAAGATGGAGTAAAACAAATAGTGCAGCAACTGGAACATGAGACGTTTCATAAGCTGCATATTGTAATAGGTATGGTAAAAGATAAAGAGATTGAAAAAGTGCTGAGCCTGCTACCAACCCACGCTACCTATTATTTTACCAAAGCAAGTATTCCTCGTGCATTACCTGAAGATGAATTAGCATCACAGGCTGCGAAGTACAACCTGCATGGGCAAACATTCCCGGAAGTAAATGCAGCCGTTCAGCATGCCTTAGCACATGCACATAAAGATGATCTTATACTGGTATGTGGAAGTGTGTTTGTGGTAGGAGAAGTAGAAATTTAGGCGGTTGGGCTTTAGAGATTAGGCTTTAGATGATAGATTAAGCATGATTCTGGATACTCGATACTAGATCGATGATGACGTTTTAGCTACGAGAAACCAGAAACTAGCCTACACCAATCCGCAATCGAAAATCTAAAATCTTCAATTAGAAAGCGTACCTGATCTTGCAGTAAGGCATCTTTTCATGCACCATATCTACCAGCGTATCTACTAAATCCTTTTTCAATCCTCTTTTGTACCTCACATTGCGGCCACCGGTCTGGCTATATTTTACTTCTTGTATATCCGGTTGCCACAGCACCTCTTCAGCCTTAGGATGCCAGCCCATATTTACTTCGTGTAGTTGTTCGTTGTGGGTAAGAAAAATGATCTCTGCCACCATTTGCTTTTTGGCTTTATCATTCACCTTATCATTTATCTCATCTATCAGTATATGCCAGTCATCCTGCCAACCTTCATAATAAATAACCGGTGAGAAATTCACATTCACCTCGTATCCTGCGTCCACAAAATCATTGATCACATCTATCCTGTCGCTGATGGGTGATGTGCGCACATCCACCAGCTTGCTCATCTTATGCGGCATCAGGCTAAAACGAATGCGTGTTTTATGCTGCGGATCATAGGTAAGCATTTCACGGTTTACGAATTTAGTAGCGAAGGTCAGCTTAGCATTGGGTATTTCTTTAAAGAGGTTCATCATATCCTTCACATTATCACAGATGCCTGCGTCTGCTGAGCAGTCACCATTCTCCCCTATTTCGTACACCCAATACTTATCATCTACATGATCCGGCTGCAGCAGTGGCCCTTGCTTAGCGGCATGACGGCGCAGGTAATTACATATTTGCTCAATGTTTACAAAAATGCTGATTGGGTTAGCATAACCTTTTCTCCGAGGGACATAACAATATGAGCACGACATGGTACAACCATTGCTTTGCGACGGTGCCACCCAATGCGAACTGCGTGAATTAGGGCGTGCAGCCAGTGACTTCTTCACACCCAACACCAGCACGTTCTTTTTGATCTTTGTCCAATCTTCTATACTTCCTGCAAAACCATGCAGCTCAGGAATTTTCCAATGCGAAGGCACTTCTATCAAGTTAGCACCTGGATATTTTGCAAGGATATCCAAACCACGCTGGTACTTCCTTATCTCCGGTTCCAGGTATATCTCCTTTATGTTCAAAAGATCATCGATGGTCTTGTTGTGTAGCATGTAGAAGTATGGTTACTGGGAATAAAAACAGATAGCGGAGCAATAGCTAACAGCTATGCATCCGCTATCAATAGAACAACAATCAACTACTTTGAATGTTTGGTCCGGCTTCTAATAACAAAGAAAGCAGTAACAGCCGCTGTGGCAGCAGCCGCAATGGCAGCGTTGGTAAGCATTCCTTTGCGGTTGTGTTCCCATTCTGCTTTCCATCCCCGTTCTTTTACAACGTTAGGAAAATGGCCATGCAGCAGGTCATCAATCATTCCTTCCCATACATTTATTCTATCGGCCAGTATCAATGGTAGCCAGTGGCCCCAGCTGCCTTCACCATATTTAAATGCTTGCCGCCTGATCATGCCACTAAGTCCGCTGGGAGGTGTAGATGTACCAAATACAGCTGATACAGTTGGCCGTTCATTCGAGTGCAATACTTCTATGTCTACCGGCTGCTGCGGCGGCCGTTCGTAATTCAATCTTTTATGATCGTCACCATTCCATTCTTTCATTGGATAAGTAGGATCATTTTCAGGATTGGCATCTATGCCCCATCCTGGTATATGTGCAAATTTGCTTTCCAGATTTTCCATAATTAATAGTTTATGCTCTCGCAGTTGAAGGAATGAGAACAGGCTTGATGATACCATCCAGCTTACGTGAAAACAGGTGGTAACCTTCAGCTACCTCTTCCAATGGTATACGATGCGTAATCATCTCTTTTGGACTGATTACACCATTTTTCACATGCTCTATCAAACGTGGCAACATACGCTTCACCGATGCCTGGTTAGCACGAATGGTAATGCCTTTGTTAACTACGTTCCCTATCGGTACCAGGTTGCCTGTAGGACCATATACACCCACTATAGAAACGATACCACCTTTCTTTACTGAATTAATAGCCCAATGAAGTGCAGTAGCGGAGCCAGCTTGCAGCAACATCTTTCTTCCGGTAAGTGTTTGCAGTGCACTACCTGCGGCCTCACAGCCCACAGCATCTATACAAACATCTGCGCCGTACCAGCCTGTTTCCTTTTTCAGAAATACAACCGGATCGCTAAGCGACAAGAAATTGTACGCTTCGCAAAAAGCAAACTTCCGTGCAAACTCTAGCCTGTACTCGTAATGATCGATAATGATTACACGTGCCGCACCAAACAACCATGCACATCGAGCAGCCATGATACCTACAGGCCCGGCACCAAATACCACCACTGTATCGCCTTTGCGAATACCACCCATTTCTGCGGCCTGGTAGCCGGTAGGAAATACGTCAGTAAGCATCACTGCATCGTCAGGATCCATCCAGTCGGGAATTACTTCAGGACTTACATCGGCATATGGCACACGCACATATTCAGCCTGTCCGCCATCGTAACCGCCGGCAGTATGCGAGTAGCCAAATATGCCTCCTACAGCTGTGGATTGCGAGTTGGATTCATGACAGTTGCCATACAGCTTTTGATTACAAAAATTACAGGTACCACAGGCCACGTTAAATGGCACCAACACCTTATCTCCTACTTTGAGTTTCTTTACATCAGCACCTACTTCTTCCACCACACCTATAAACTCGTGGCCGAACGTCATACCTACACGGGTGTCGGGCACCAGGCCATGATACAGGTGAAGGTCAGATCCACAGATACAAGAACGGGTAACTCGTACAATGGCATCACCAGGATGCTTGATCTCAGGGTATGGTTTCCTGTCGGCCCTTACCCTGAAAGGCCCGCGAAAGTTCATTGCAATCATAGACATCAGTTTATTTTTTAACTTGTAAAACTTCTTCACCTGTAATTACAACCAGGCTCACCAGTAGCTGATACCGGTATAGAAGCAATTGTTGTAAGAGCTATAAAAACTATACCTATAGCAAATAGTTATAATAGACCTTAAGCGATAATGTTTATTGGCAGCAAGGAGATAGAAGGCATCTATATAAATCTACATCCTCTTCAACCATGTGGTGATAAACAAAAGAATAATACAGCTGCACTTAAACATTCTATTTCATTCTCAGTCTCGAGAACTACAGCCAAAACAAAATGAAAAAATATTACCTGAACATGTTCGCAGCCATGTTGCTTAGTTGTGCTGCGCTATCTCTCTCCTACAGCCAGGAAATCAAAGCGTCAAAAGAAGAAGAATGTATTGATGACTTATGTGTAATCCCTAAAACAAATGAAGGTGGCGAACAAGTATTTGGTGTTGTGGCTCCTGTTGGTCATCATGCAGTGAAAATGATAACCCAGGCACCACGCTTGAATACTTTGGAAGGAAAAACCATTGCACTTGTAGGCGGAAGCTTCAATACCTCTATCACACATGCTGAATTGAAACATTTGATCTTACAAAGATATCCTACAGCAAAGGTGTATGTACTATCGGAGGTGGGATCAGCCGGACAGTATTATGCACAGAGCCGGCAGGTGAGAACCTTCCAAAGTAAACTAAAGGAATTGGGTGTTGACGCCATTATCTCTGGAAACGCAGGATGCGGTATCTGTACACTGAAAGAAGTGGGAAACTGTATAGCCGCCGAATATATTGGCATTCCCGCAGTTACAGTGGGTGCTCCCACTTTTGTCAAACAAATAAATTCTACAAGCGTAAACCAGGGCGTGCCGGCGCCACGATCAGCTGTATATCCCGGTGCATTCTCGGCGCATACGAGGGAAGAACTTATTGAGAATGCCAGGAAAGTTCTCTTTTCTCAAATCATAGAAGCACTGACAAAACCTATTACCGCGGAAGAAATAGCTCAACACAGCAAAGCCGGGATGGTTGAGCCGAAAGAATATGTATTTACCGGCTCTTACAACGAAGTGAATACTTTTTTTATGGACAATCGCTGGTCGGATGGACTGCCCATAGTTCCGCCCACCAAAGAAAGGATTGAGGAATTTCTTAATTATACTGATTATGCATGGGACCATGTTATTGGTGTAATTCCACCAGGGCAAAGGAAAACGCTGGTTTGGCATGTTGCAGCCAATGGCGTCATGGCAGGCTGCCCACCAGAGTTTATGCCCTTGCTGATTGCCTATACAAGAGCTCTGAGCAATGGAGACTTCAGGCGCCCTTTGGCCAGCACGCATGGCTGGACACCCTACGGCTGGATTAACGGACCAGTGGCAAGGCAGTTGGGTATCGACGCAGGACAAGGCATGATCAGCGAACCCAAAAACATGATGCTTGGCCGGTTTATCAACCTTGCGATGCTGAACCTTGGCGGCTATAACGTGAAAGAAAACCGGATGGGAACCTTCGGTTACCTTACACCATGGACATTTACAGAGGACGAAGAGGCATGCCTGCGTATTGGCTGGCAGCCTTACCATGTGCAAAAAGGATTTGGCCTGAATCAAAATACGCTGACAGCAGGCTCAGCGCTTATGTGGGGCAATAATCTTACACCTGCAACACCAGACCCTGGAAAGATAATGGAGCTAGTAGCGTGGGATATAACTGAAAAGCAGCAGAACGCATTGGGCGCAACTAACCCTACAGTTCATCGCACCATATTTATTACCGAGTTTGTAGCACGTGACCTTGCTAAAAAATATGCATCGAAAGATAGCCTTGAGTATGACTTGATAAAAACCGCAAGAAGACCTGCATATATGCGTGCTTATGCCAACTACTGGGCAAATCCCGGCAGCCAGCAATTCGACAGGTATACATTTAATCAATACCTCGCCAATACCATTCGCAGGGAAAAAGCCGAATTAACTAATCTGCCACCATGGTTTCCTCCGCAGGCCAATGGCGAAACTAAGACGCAAACAGTAGCTGTAATGGAAGCGGGAATGACGCCTATACTTGTAACGGGTGACCGCAACCGCAACAAAGTGCAGGTGATGCCGGGTGGCGCCTATGTTACCATACAAATTGAACTTCCAAAAAACTGGGACGCCTCAATGACAGAACTAGGTTATGCTCCGCTTAGCAGCTTTTACCTGGAACGTTGAAAGTGAATATTGTCCTGACTTTATCAGGAGAAAGCAAAGTCTGAAGTTGTTTGAAGTGAACCAGGATATTAGCTACCCCTGTTGGCTCCGTTGGTAGAGCCATCTTTTGATATTTTAGTTGTTACTTATTTAACCATTTGCACAGGTTAGTTTAAAATCATTTGAAGAGCCGATGGCAGCGGCAACAGGCTTTAACGTGGCCTGCTCATAAGATAATCAACAGTACAAGTGTGCGACGCAACGGCTGATGCCATGAACGTTAACAAGCTGAATGAAAGATCATCAAGGACATGAAAACTTCTTCCACAACAACAATCCTGGAAATATCTGCATAAATGATAATTACTTGAAGCTGGTGGAAGACTATAGAATAATAAACATTCTAAAAAAGCGTTCTCTTCCTACACAAAATCAAGATGATGAAATCAAAACTTTTCTTGCTTGTACTTCTCGTATCGTTGATGGGTACTGTACAATCACAAAAATATCAATCTGAAGAAAGACCAGGTGCTGACGGATTAATAGTAACCTATAACATCACTCATTCTTTCGAACGCGGCGGGCAGGATGCTTTGCTGCTGCACGTAAAGCCTACAGTTGAATCAATTGATAAAATCATTTACCGCAAGAAAACTTATCCTGCGTCACATTTTCCTGAAGACGTTATTCTATCAGTTAATAAGTTTTCGGTTAAGTCACCAGGCATTCATTTTGAGATCTATAACGGCGACAAATTGCTCAAAACTGGCTTTACCCGTGGAGCTGCCAGTAACTTTCCATGGACTATCCTTCTAGATAAAAAAGGGGAAGCAGGCAATTACCAATCTGTTTTGCAAGCAAAAGCTGAGGCAGCCAAAGAGGGTGATGCAATGTTGCGCGCCGGCACCTTAAAATTAAAGATCACAAAAATTGATTTTGTAGGTTCCTATGATGATACAAAAGTGGCAAAGTTCTTAACTGGCAAATAACCTGTTTATGAAGGTCTATAGGGAGCTTGAAGTTTGAGCTATCCCCTTCTTCAAGCTGTTAACTATGGTTCTAAATTAATGAAATACTGTAGGCGTTGTATGACCAGCATCCTGGTGTATACAACGCCTATAGTATTTAGCTATAGCTGGTAAATACAGCTTCAACAATGGCTTAATCCTTTATGGTTGTTATATATGCAATCTGCTTCACTTTCATCTGGACGATTGGGCATTTTACACAAACACTAGAAGATTTTCTTGGGCTGCTTCATCTTTACAATATCAAGAAGGTTGTAGATGTTCGACATTTTTCTGGTTTTCAAACACTTTTTCAGTAATAGACGGTTGGTCTTGTACAACCTTCCTTTTTCGTTTATTAGAAATTATGGCGGCTACAAGCATTGGTATTGAAATCAATAGAACTGAATACCATTTTTCGTGATGTATGAAAGCTATTTTTAGAACAACAGTATTTATAACTAATAACAGTACGAGAAACAACTTAACAGTAGAAGGCTCTTTTACTTCTTGATCAACTTTTTCAATTCTATGTAACATTGCTAGTTTATTTAAAAAGGCTGTAGGAATGCTGAGAGATACAAGCAACAACCTTTAATTAGAAGGAATTAAATTTTCTTACGCACACGATATGTGCCATTTCAACTATTTAAGATCAAGATTGAAGTATGTGCATTTGGATCAGCCTTACTTCTATCTATCTGCTATAACATAAGCTACTATAGATGAGATTGACCACAAAGCAAGAAGCTTGACGACGCAGATTTTGAAAAATAGTTGAAACCAATAAACATCCCCGCCCCGGAGAACTTAGACGGGGATAATAGTTTTAAAGTCCTTGAAACTAGAGTAGTAATACATCGCTGAATTGAAAGGAAGAAACTCAGTGAAAGAGCAGGTAAAACAATTTCGTGTATCCAGTACTGCGTAGTACCTGGAAATTGTAAAATGGTTAATATTAATTGTCTTACCAGACATAACTCAAACTTAACATAAATTTCAATATAAAATTTATTTTAAATAAATTATTATAGCATCAGGATTTATGTGCACCCAACGGATAAGAAAACTACAATCAAAGGCAGTTAAATTGTTTCCCATTAGCAATTTGGTATCTGTCTGTTAATCTGTAAAAGACCATCAACAAGTGGACAACTACTTATTTTATTTAAAACTCAATTCAAAATAAGTATTTGAAGAAAAGGTGTTCAAACCTGTGCTTTTGAGTCGCGCTAATATTAGAAGAGAATTCAGTCTCCCTTAACAATTTGTGTCACCGCCAAAAAAGTATAGAAAAAAAATCAGCTTTCAGAAGATTGATATTGATTGGGACTGTACAGGTTGATAATGAAAAGAAGTTGACCCAGTTGAACTGATTGTGCTTAAGCTAGCCAATAAAATCAAGATTGTTAACGACGATTTATTGAGCTATCATAGATGTTTAAACTCACACGGTACAGGTAGATGTTGGTGGTAGTTCTTACACTACCATCCAAACTACTTTGTGATCATCTTTATCCATTACTATGCAGGTGCCCATTGTAAGTGGACAGAAGGATTATATACCAGGAGGTGAAATTTTTCGCCACAGCATTGGCAAGATGGTTAGGGTTATTAGCTACCCCTGTTTGCACCTGTAGATCTAACCTTCTTTGTTGGTGCAGACGACTTAGAACTACCAGTATTCCCCTTAATGAATTTGGAATTCTGTGCTGTGCCTTTTTGATTCTTATTTGGTAGACTATCGTTCTTTTTGTTGTTGGTTGGTAGAGCCATTTTTTAAATTTTTAGTTGTTACAAATCTAACCAATTGCGCAGGTTATTAAAAATTCATTTGGAAGAGCCGACAACAGCGGCAAAAGATTTTACGTGCTTTGTTGATTAAAAAATCAATAGTACAAGTGTGCGACGCAACGGCTGATGCCATGAAAGACAAATGGATGGTCCATAAAAAATACTATCAAAATTCCCGGAGGTTGAAGACAGTGTGTATCCTTTAGTTTCTATTGTTTTGCTACAGGCATGTTTATATTCGGATCGATCCAGATGATCGAGTTGCCATTGCCATATTCGTTTTGCTCCCACAACTTATTGCCGGGGTCAAGTATCCAAACGCCATCTACTATAAATTTATACCTGTGCTTGCCGGGGCCAAGGAACACATCAAACACCCAGTCGTCGCCTTCGCGGCGCATTTGTTGGCTGTTACTACTCCAGTTGTTGAAATCACCGGCTACAAACACCGCTTTTGCATTCTTCCTGTTTTTGAGCCTGAAGGTGTAGTTAGCACCAATGGTCAGGTAGGAGTTTTTTGAGCCTTCAGCATTGCTTACCGAAAGTTGGTTGGCAGGATCCGTGATCCATTTACCATCAACAACAAATTTGTATTCGTAGTTACCATGGCCCAACGCGTAAGGCAGCTCCCAACCTGTTGCCGTTTTCTTCATAGGTAGTTCGTGGTGCTTCCACCCATTGAAGTTGCCTGAAAGCACCACCTGGTTTGCATTGGTAAAACCATCCAGTTTAAACAGGTGCTTCTTACCTTTTTCTACCACACTGTTGTAGCCACCAAACTCATCCGGCACACGCTTCGGATTTTGTTCATCGGTTTGCCATTTGCCATCTACAACAAACTTGTAGGTATGCGTACCATCAGCAAGGTATAAAGGCAAGATCCACCCGGATGCAGTTCGCTCCATAGGCAGGTCGCGCTGGCGCCAGTTGTTGAAACTGCCCGCTACGAAAACCTTGGCTGCATTGGGAAAAGCAGTAGTAAAGAAGTTGGTATTGGTTTTAAAATATACCGAGTTCATATTGCCAAGCCCATCATTCTCCCTGAGTTGGTTATCATGATCTATTTGCCAATTGCCATCAATCACAAACTTGTACCAGTACTTACCGCTGCCTAGTTTCACATTTGCTATCCAGCCACTATCTGTTCTTCGCATCGGCAGCACTTGTGAATCCCAATTATTGAAGCTTCCAGCCAGCATCACCCGCTGTGCCCGTGTATTGTTCTTTAGAAAAAAAGTTACAACGGAATCCTTAACAGCAAAAGGATGTTTATTTCTAAACCTGTTGTAGCCAAAGCGAACACTACTGCTAACAGCCGGGAACATCAGCGCATTATTTGCAGCATCTGCAAAATTCACCTTATCGCTCGGGTGCTTAAAAGACTCCAATTCAGCAAATGGTTTGGTAAGAACATAAACTCCATCTTTCAGTTGTAGTTGCCATCCTGCCTGCTTCAGAGAATCTGGTCTGGATGACTTTATGAGTTGCATCAAACCAAGTTGGTGCAGGTTGAATTTGTTGATAAAGGCATCGAGCAATGCCGGCGGCAGATCGCGGCTAAGCTCTATATGCATTTTGCCGTTCCTGATGGTGTATATTTTTACCGGCTCCTGCGCATAGGAAGTCCCCATAATACATAGCATAGCTGCCAGTATCACTAATCGTACTGCAGCGCGTATGCTTTGTATGCTAAAGGTTACTTCCATATATACATTTTGTTGCTCACAAAGTTAAAGGCCAATTTCCGTAGCGACAGGTATTCGAACCCAAGGATGCCATTGATACAGCCGCCGTAAAAGAAACATGTTTTCTCCAGATTAGTTATGACAACGGGCAATGTTCCAATAGAAACAGGACCGATCTTCATTTCGGCAAGGTCGCCGGATACTGCTTCCACTTTTTTATTGCCGGTACCAGCCAGCATCACTCGCCCTGTAATCACGAAATTATCCATCACCTTGCCCGGCAATTTGTTGTCAAGAATATTGGTTTCGGCACCGCTATCTATAATGAACTTTAGATTTTTGCCTGCCATCTCTGTGCTTACTGTTATCCTGCTATCCAGCATTTCAATGGGCACTTCCGTATACGTGTCGGTGCCATTAAACAATTCACTCTTGAAGTTGCGGGCTCCTCTCCTGTTGATATAGCACAATCGAATAACACTGTTCTCGTAATCGATCATCATTTCACATTGCCTGAAGAGTGACATGCCCAGCAAGCCAAGTATCCTGATGCCTTTGCTATTTTCAAGATGACCCAGGCTAATAAGATCAGCTTCGCATTTAGCATAATCAAAACTGCCTACCTGCAACATCTTAATGGTTGCTTTTGCAATTCCAGCTCCCACACCGGTTATGCCTGTTTGCATCATATCAGGATCGGTACTGGTGGTGTAATGCCTGAAATATGTTTGATTGAGCACCAGGTGAGGCGCACCCGTATCCAGGATGAAGTTTCCCTGTATAGTATCTACAGTGGCTTTAATGATGATCAGGTTGCCAACCTTTGTAAAAGGAATGATATTGCCCGTGCTATCCGTTCTGTTCCTAGGATCAGGTGTATAATTTACCTCGATCTCTGTGTTCTTGATCTTGTATACTGGTGACGTTGGTAAAGGTTTACCAGGATCAGCCAGGGCTGCATGTGCAAGCAGCATCATGATGAAGGCAAGGACGATATGAGGAAATTTGCAAGCCAGTGTATAACGGTTAGTTCAGGTTACAAATGTCAGTACAATGCCATAGCAGCATTTACCGCTCATCTATATTTAGAGCAAAAATAACCGGCAAGGGACGAATAAGAGAGGGTTACTTATGCATGCATTTAAAGAATTTGATCGGCTATCCTGGCTGCAGCCTCTATGGCTCCTTCCATATAACCAGGAAATACTGTTGCTGTTTCCGTTGCGCCGAAAAATAGTTTTCCGTCCATATATGATTCCTGCAATAATGGGTGGCCATTATTCTGGTGTGGGCGTTCAATCAAGGGAGAACCGGCCACTATAAATTCATCATTCCAAACTTTATCAAAATAGGCTGTAGGATTGCCGGCTTCTTCGCCTAATAAACCTACCAGTTGTCGCAGCACATTCTCTTTGCGAACCTCCTGGCTAAAACCTGCGGCACCACCATTCAAAAAGCCTGTAAAACCATACTTGTTTTCTTCAAAATTTGTGTGGTCATACATTTCTACTACGATATCTGCATGGCTGTAAAGCATACCTGAATAGCCATTCATCCGCCAGAATGGTTGCTCATATTCTATGGTAAATTTGATAGCTCCAGCCATCCATGTCTGCACGGTTGGTAAAATGCTACGCAGGTCAACTGGCAACCCTGGTTCAAACTGTATTTGAGTGGCAGCTAATTGCGGCGGAATACAGATTACAACCTTACCTGCTCTTAATTCTTCACCATCTGCTAATTCTACTACCAAAGCATTTTCTATAGCTCTTACAGCAGTCACTTTAGCATTGAGACGAATAGCACTGCCGTTTAATTTTTCTACTAAAGTATCCGTAAGCACTTGCGTACCGCCAGCTATTCTATAAGATGGTTCTTCTGCTTCAGGCACAAAGAACTGCTGCGGTGGCTCAAATGATTTTGTTTGAAATAAGGCTATGCCTTTGGAGTACTGCGGGTACTTCTGTAATTGCAGTTCATTCACCAAAGATGTTAGATGCCGATGTTTATCAGCAAACCAGGTTGCACCCATTTCTAAAGGCGTTCCTAACTTTCCTTTTACGGTTTGTATCCTTCCTCCCAATCGTGGTGAGGCTTCCAGTATCAAACTCTCTATTCCTGGTTTCTGCAACAGGTAGGCTAATGTCAGTCCACTCAATCCGCCACCAATAATGATCAATTCCTTTTCCTGCATCCCGCGAAGTTCGTGGTTGAAACGAATGTTCCAACAAACAGCGTAACCGCGTACCAAAGTAAATGTTGTCTTGCAAGCCGTTTTTATTACGCGCTATAAAAGTGGAAGAAAATTTATGCATCTACTTTGTTCACTGAATGCACATTACCTACAGCCTATGCATCAACAAGACGCGCAACTGTGAAGATCCAATAGCGGCGCGGCCTCCACATTTTCAGTGGCTTTAACATCTGCAGCAGAAAATATTTTTTCAAACTAAAAATCTCACCCATATTTGCAGCACAATGAAAGCAATTTCTCTACAAAACAATTGGTGGCACATCTTCTCCTTCCCGGGGTAGCTGTGTTATTACAATTGATGTATCACAATATTCAACCCCGGCAGAAGCTGGGGTTTTTTGTTTGCAGGAAGAGAAAGCAGAACTGGATTAAAAATTTACAATAACAGGCATGAGACCAATACAAGTAGAAACGGATTGTAAAAAAATGCTGGCCGATGTATATACGCCCGTTGGCATTTACCTGCGGCTACGCGACCGCTTCCCGGGCAGCGTGCTGCTGGAAAGCACAGATTTCCATGCAAGCGAAAACAACTTCTCGTTCATCTGTATTCAACCTATAGCTGGTATAGAAGTTACCGATAACAAGTCATTCGAGTTTAAGTACCCGAACGAGCCGGTAATCCGCAAGAAGCTGTCGGGCAAGCAGGCTGTGGTAAACGAGCTGCACCAGTTCTTACAGCGGTTTCAGCCGGTAAGCAAATGCGAAATACCGGTAGCACAAGGTCTGTTTGGTTATACCACTTTTGATGCCATCCAGTTTTTTGAAGAAGGAGTAGCAAAGCATTTTGAAAAAGATACTTCAGATACAGAAACTGCTATTCCGCTGATGCGCTACCGTATGTACCAATACGTGGTCGCCATCAATCATTTTAAAGATGAACTGTACCTATGCGAGAACAAAATTGCCGGACTGGAGAGTGACAGGGAGGCTATTCTTTCGCTGATACGCAGTAAAGATGTGCCGTCCTATCCTTTTGAAGCCAAAGGAGAAGAAACATCAAACATGACTGATGAGGCTTATATAGAAATGGTGAAGAAAGGCATCAGCAGCTGTCATCGCGGCGATGTTTTCCAGGTGGTATTGAGCCGCCGCTTTAGCCAGCAATTTACTGGTGATGAGTTCAACGTATACCGTGCGCTGCGTACCGTCAATCCAAGTCCTTACCTGTTTTATTTTGATTACATCGATTATCGCCTAATGGGTTCCTCTCCGGAGAGCCAGCTGGTGATCAATAAAAACAAAGCCGTTGTTCACCCTATTGCCGGAACATTTAAGCGCACTGGTAATGATGAGCAGGATGAGCAATTGGCCGCAAAATTATTAGAAGATCCAAAGGAGAATGCTGAGCATGTAATGCTGGTGGATCTTGCCCGCAACGATCTTAGCCGCCATGCCTCCGATGTGAAAGTGTCGAGCTTTCGCAAGGTGCACTACTACTCGCATGTCATTCACCTTGTAAGCGAAGTGCAGGGAACGGTGCAGGCAGATAGCAATCCTTTTGAACTGTTAGCATCTACTTTTCCAGCAGGTACGCTGAGTGGCGCGCCTAAAGTTAGAGCCATGCAGATCATAAAAGAACTGGAGCCAACACCGCGTGGATTTTATGGTGGTGCCATTGGTGTGATAGGTTTTGATGGTGATGTAAACCATGCTATCATGATACGCTCATTTTTGAGCAAAGGCAACACCTTGTACTCTCAGGCCGGCGCCGGAGTGGTAGCAGCATCCAATCCTACCAGCGAACTGCAGGAAGTAAACAATAAATTGAACGCATTGAAAAAGGCAGTAGAAAGAGCGGGGGACATTGAAGAATAGAACGACGATTTTGGGATTTTGGGATTTGGGGATTTTGAGATTGGCGATTGCAGATTTCGGATTTTAGATTTTAGATTTTCCCAAGCCATAGTCCCCCACCAAGAACAACCGCCTTTTGATTTTTGATTTTTGACTTTTCACTATTGACCATTGACCATTGACTAAGAACCATGAAGATCCTGATAATTGATAACTACGACAGCTTTACATACAACCTGGTACACCTGGTTGAGAAGATCACAAATACAAAAGTAGATGTATACCGCAACGACCAGGTAACGCTGGAAAAGATCGGTGAGTACGATAAGATCATCCTTTCTCCCGGCCCGGGGATCCCATCGGAAGCAGGACTGCTACTGGATGTGATCAGGAAGTATGCAGCTACAAAATCAATATTAGGTGTTTGCCTGGGACACCAGGCTATTGGTGAAGTTTTTGGAGGTAAGCTGGTAAATTTGGATACGGTCTATCATGGCATTGCTACTCCTGTTCGCCTGACACCCTCAGTTGCTGGTGAGCATCCATTGTTCAAAGGTTTACCTAAGACTTTTGAAGTAGGCCGCTATCATAGTTGGATAGTTGCCAATGAAGATTTCCCTGAACAACTGGAAATTACAGCCGTAGATGATAACAACCTGGTAATGGCAATGCAGCACAAAGAGTTTGATGTACAGGGTGTACAATTTCACCCGGAAAGTATTTTGACACCTGATGGCGAGAAGATATTGAAGAACTGGCTTGAGAAATAATCACCTGCACAACACATCAATCTCATTTACCACAACAACGCGTACTACGAAATGAAGAAGATATTACAAAAGCTTTTCGAACATAAAACATTATCCCGCGCAGAGGCTAAAGAAGTGCTGCGGAATATTTCTGCCGGCTTGTACAACGAGCACGAGATCACATCGTTCATGACCATCTACCTCATGCGCAGCATTACCATCGAAGAGCTGCAAGGTTTCCGCGATGCACTGCTGGAGCTTTGTGTAAAGGTGGATATGAACGGGCACAAGGTACTTGACATAGTAGGTACCGGCGGCGATGGTAAGAACACCTTCAACATTTCAACGCTTTCTTGTTTCATAGTGGCAGGCACCGGGCAGAAAGTGGTAAAGCATGGCAATTACGGAGTAACATCTATCAGCGGCGCTTCTAACGTAATGCAGGAGCTGGGATACGTTTTCAAAAATGACAATGCTCAATTATTGGAAGAAGTAGAAATTGCAAATATCTGTTTCCTGCATGCACCCCTCTTCCACCCTGCTTTAAAAGCTGTAGGAACCATTCGTAAAAATCTTGGCGTTAGAACCTTCTTCAATATGCTTGGTCCATTGGTAAATCCTGCACTGCCGGAATACCAGCTGGTAGGCGTTTACAATCTTGAGATGGCGCGCATCTACAACTATATGCTGCAGCAAACCGGCAAGCCATTCACCATCATTCACAGCCTTGATGGCTACGATGAAATATCGCTTACCGACGACACGAAAGTGATAACCAACAAAGGTGAAAAAGTGATGACACCTGAACAGGTTGGAAAGCGTATGGTTCAGCCGCAGGATATATATGGCGGCAACTCAATAACAGAAGCGGCTAAATTATTTGTCAAAATTTTGAAAGGCGAAGGCTCATGGGCACAGAGCTCAGTGGTATTTGCCAACGCGGCAATGGCTTTGCACTCTACAGGTAATTATAAAAGTTATAATGATGCTTTTGATGCAGCAATCGAAAGCCTGGAAAGCGGCAAAGCTTATAACTGTTTCCAACAATTGATCAGCATGCAAAAAACAGCCTAATGAACATTCTTGATAGAATAATAGAAAACAAAAAGGCAGAGGTAGCAAAAATGAAGGAACTGGTGCCGGTGAGCGAACTGGAATCCTTTCCTTATTTCAAAAGCACCTGCAATTCGCTTGTCACATCATTGTTAGTGGAAAGCGGTACAGGCATCATTGCAGAATTCAAACGCAAATCACCTTCTAAAGGAGTGATCAACGACCAGGTGCAGATAGGTCCTGTTGTTACGGCTTATGATAATTATGCAGCCGGCATTTCCATTCTCACAGACGAAGTGTTTTTTGGTGGTACTAATGACGATGTGCTGTACGCACGTGAAATGGTTCATGTGCCTATACTTCGTAAAGAATTCATCATTGACGAATACCAGATCTTAGAAGCCAAGGCTATTGGCGCAAGTGCAATACTATTGATAGCAGCATGCTTATCTCCAAGGCGTGTGCAAGAGCTGGCACTTTTTGCAAAGCGAAATGGATTAGAAGTTTTACTTGAGATACATAACGAAGAAGAGCTGGAGCACATCAGCAACGAAGTAGACATTGTAGGGGTGAACAACCGCAACCTGAAAACATTCACGGTTGACATCAATACCAGCATAGAATTAGCTGCAAAAATACCAGCAGAAAAACTGAAGATATCGGAGAGCGGCATCAGTGATGTGAACACCATCCTGTTATTGAGAAAGCATGGCTTCAAAGGATTTTTGATGGGAGAGAATTTCATGAAGCATCCTGATCCTGCACTTGCTTTTGGCAATTTTGTACATGAGCTAAAAGAACGAGAAGATGAAGGTTAAGGTTTGCGGCATTACTTCAATCGAACAACTGCACCAGTTAGATGAACTGGGTGTAGATTATGCCGGCATGATCTTCTATGAAAAGTCAGCACGCTATGTAGCTGGTAAGTTATCGGCAGATGAAGTACGCACTCAAAAACTGCAACTGAAAAAAGTAGGTGTATTTGTAAATGCACCGCTGGAAGAAGTTTTAGAACAGGTAGCAGCTTATGGCCTTGACCTGGTGCAATTACATGGAAAAGAAGACGCAGAATATTCCCAACAACTGCAGCATCATATTCCTGTTGTAAAAGCACTACATGTAGGCAAGGATGAAACACCTGCCACAGATGAATATGCAGCTGCTGATATGCTGTTATTTGATACTGCCAGTAAAGAATATGGTGGTACAGGTAAAAAGTTCAACTGGCAATTTTTTGAACAAACTACCATAGCAAAACCTTTCTTCCTAAGCGGTGGAATAGCACCCGGAGATGTAGAAGCCATTGCTTCTTTTGCAAGATCTGGGGCTGCAGAAAAATTGTATGCTATAGACATCAACAGCCGTTTTGAAACAGCACCCGGAGTAAAAGATATGGATGCAATAAGTAAGTTTTTACAAGAACTAAAACAGCAACATGTCCTTAAGGAACACTAAGTAGTGAAGCGTAGTATAACAACAAGAAACGAGAAACCAGGAACTAAAAACCAGCAAACACACGATCATGACATCACATAAAGAGCCGAACAACCAGGGATATTTTGGAGCATATGGCGGTGCATTCATCCCGGAGATGTTGCACAAGAATGTAGAAGAGTTGCGCAGCCAGTATTTAGATATCATGGCCGAAGACAGGTTTCAGCAGGAGTTTCAGCAACTGCTGGCAGATTATGTTGGCAGGCCAACGCCGCTCTATTTTGCAGAACGACTGAGCAAACAGTACAACTCAAATATTTACCTGAAGCGTGAAGACCTTTGCCATACTGGTGCGCATAAGATCAACAATACGATAGGGCAGATATTACTGGCTATTCGTTTGGGTAAAAAACGAATTATAGCAGAGACCGGAGCAGGACAACATGGTGTAGCCACTGCTACTGTTTGTGCACTGAAGGGAATAGAATGCGTGGTGTACATGGGCGAAAAAGATATAGAACGCCAGGCGCCAAATGTAGCGCGCATGCGTATGTTAGGTGCTACTGTAGTGCCTGCTACCAGTGGAAGTCGTACGTTAAAAGATGCTACCAACGAAGCTATCCGCGGCTGGATCAACAGCGGGCATGATACACACTACATCATCGGCAGCGTGGTAGGACCACATCCTTATCCTGATATGGTGGCGCGTTTCCAGAGTGTCATCAGCAAAGAGATGCGTTATCAACTGAAAGAGAAGACTGGTTCCGAACTGCCTTCACATGTGATTGCTTGTGTAGGTGGTGGCAGCAATGCAGCAGGTGCATTTTATCATTTTATTGATGAAGAAACCGTAAAACTGGTAGCAGTAGAAGCCGCAGGTTTTGGTATCAACAGTGGCATGAGTGCAGCTACTACACAACTAGGCCGTGCAGGTATTTTGCATGGCAGCAAAAGCCTGGTAATGCAAACAGATGATGGACAGGTAGTGGAGCCGCATAGCATATCTGCCGGTCTTGATTATCCTGGCATTGGACCTATGCATGCACATTTGTTCGAAACGGGTCGTGCACAATTCTTAAGTGTAACAGACGAAGAAGCACTGGATGCTGCATTTGAGGTTGCCAAACTTGAAGGCATCATTCCTGCGCTTGAAACAGCACATGCTTTCAGGGCGGTAAAACAACTCTCGCTTTCACCTAATGACAATGTAATTATTTGCCTGAGCGGAAGAGGCGACAAAGACCTGCAGACTTACATGAATGCAATGCAGAAGCAGGATCAAAAACATTAAAGAGACCATTAAGCCAAACATACATGAGCCGGATCAAGGAGCTATTTCAAAAGAAACAAAAGAACATCCTGAACGTATACTGCACTGCAGGCTTTCCTAAGCTTGATAGCACAATAGATGTCATAGAAGCCCTACAGGAAAATGGTGCTGACCTTATAGAGATCGGCATGCCCTACAGCGACCCGCTGGCTGACGGTGAAGTGATACAGCAAAGCAGTTCCGTAGCACTTCAAAACGGAATGAACATAAAGACCTTGTTTGAACAACTGGCGCAGGTAGAAACGAATGCTCCTATTATCCTGATGGGCTACATGAACCCTGTACTGCAGTATGGCTTTACTAAATTTTGTGCAACCGCAGCCGAGGTAGGCGTAGATGCACTCATACTTCCTGACCTGCCTATTTATGAATACGAAAATGAGTTTGGTCCTATCATAAAAGCATTTGGTCTTGACTTCATTTTCCTGGTAACACCCGATACTTCTGAAGAGCGTATTCGTAAGATCGATTCATTGTCTACAGGATTTATTTATGCTGTGTCTTCCACTGCTACCACGGGACATACCAAAGACATTTCGCAGCAGGAATCCTATTTCCAACGCTTGCAGGATATGCAACTTCAAAATCCTGTACTGGTAGGATTTGGTATAAAAGACAGATCCACTTTTGAAGCAGCCTGCCGCTATACCAATGGCGCCATTATTGGAAGCGCCTACATCAATGCACTATCTAAAGCAGGTGATGTGAAAGAAGAAACAATAAAGTTCTTAGGGAAAATTTTCGAACCATGATTTCCATGATTTCTGAGAAGAAAGATTAGGATGAAAACAGAACCTGGATTTGAAGGATTTGATAGAGCGGGATTTTTGATGAAATAGTTTTGTGTAATAATTAATTGAAGAACCGGGACTAATTGAAGGAAGAATAGAATGAAAAGGATGATCTAATTCTCCCAACACCTCACAATCCTTCTAACCAAGGTTTTCTGCACTCCATTTCCTCATAATCCATAATAATCCGCATAATCATGGTTCTAAAACCCTAGCCCAATTTGATTAGTTACTGGTTTTATTAAAGGTTCATCATCTAAACCCGGAAGATCTTCATAAGCAAAAGGCTCAGAAGGATCATGAGCATTTTTGAAATCTTTGTGAATTGGCCATGCCTCCATTTGCTCTGCAGGATATTGAAAAGTTGCTATTTCTGCTATCCGCTCTTCCGTTAAATCATCGCTGATCCATTCAGCTGCCAATTCATCTGTTAGTATTACCGGCATCCGCTTCTTCGAATTATGTATCTGCTCCATCAGCTTATTGGCTTTAGTGGTTACCAACGAGCAGGTATCTATTGTCTCGCCTGTTTCTTTGTCGGTCCATGTTTGCCAGATGCCTGCAACGAGGTGAATATCCTTCTCCCCTTTTACCCGCACCTGGTATGGATACTTTATTGGCGTCTTAAGCGGCTGACCTTTTTTACCCAGCGGGTATACATGACGCCATTCATAAAAGCAGGTAGAGATAAACAAGCACCGCCGGCGTAGTGCAGCATTGCGGTACATCTTGTTTGGCAGCAGCAATTCTTCACCAATAGCATTCAGTGTTGTAAGAGGAGGATGAAATTTTCCTTTGTCATCGGTATAACCTCTCCTGAATTTTTCTACTGCTTCGCGGTTAGGCAAGTAGTGCGGCAAAAAACCCCATTCCATCTGCACTATATCCCAACCACAATCAGCTTTAGGAACAATAACAGGCGTAGTGCCATAATTGAAACCATCGGCAACCAGCGCTTGCAGGTCGTACTGCGACAGGTCCTTTTCTACATCATTTATCTTTAGAGTATCCTGGTTCTTAATGGTAATTCCGCGGTAATAACACATACAGGCTGCTTTAGCTTTACAAATTTAAATGAAAACGCCTGGCAGCAGGTGGATGAGCTGTTAAGGATTGAAAGACATGAACAGCTTATCCTAACCTTGTAAAACATCTTTGTGGAAAGGCTAACATATATAACGATTGGTAAAATCCCTTAGCGCTCAGCTACTTCTACTGCTTCCAAAAACTGCTTCCATAAATTAATCGGGCACATACACCGAAAAGTAGTTGCCCTATAAAGTTTCCTACTTATTTTCCATGCTTAAACTAGAAATAAAGCATGCGTATTTTTCTCTCGTTTCTTTTCATTATTACCTTCTGGCAAGTAAGCTTTTCGCAAAACAATGCCAACAAAGCCAACTACCAGCAAGCAGCACGTTTTAGTACAAAACGTTTGGAGAAGATGGTTTTCTCCACTTCCGTAGACCCGCATTGGTTAAAATTATCTGACCGCTTTTGGTACGAGTACGAAACACCATCAGGAAAGCGATGGTATATCGTGGATCCATCCAAGGCGCAGAAGCGTCCAATGTTTGACAATGCTAAGCTGGCAGCAGAACTAACCAAGATCGTAAAAGATCCTTTTGATGAGCAGCACCTGCCTATAGACAGCCTGCGTTTTATAAAAGATGAGAACTGGATACAGTTTGAAGTAAAGAGCACTGAAGAGGTTGAAAAAAAGGATTCTACAGCCAAGAAAGGCACGCCTCCTGTAAAAGAAAGGAAGGTGCATTATTTTGAATACAACCTAAACACCCATCAACTGGTGGAGTTATCAGAGTTCAAGAAGCCAAAGAGAAATCCACGTTGGGCATCGGTTTCTCCTGATGGGCAAACAATCGTTTTTGCTAAAAACTACAACCTGTACTGGATGGATAAAGCCAATTATGAAAAGGCTTTGCAGAACGAGGATGACAGCACTATTGTAGAGAATCAACTTACTAAGAACGGCATCGAATACTTTGGTTTTGGAAACATCATGAACGAGACCAATGTAGATGTGGAGAAGAATAAAAAGAAACGTCACCCAGAGCGTATTCTTTGGTCGCCAGACTCCAAACATTTTGCTGTACTAAAGCAAGATGAAAGAAATGTAAAAGAACTGTGGGTGATAAATAGCGTAGCTGAACCACGCCCAACATTGGAAACATACAAGTATCATATGCCAGGTGAAAAAGAAGCACCTGTAGATTACCTGTTGCTGTTTGATGTAGCTACTAAAACCAACAAAGAACTACCAGTAAAGCAGTTCAAAGACCAGTCATTAGGCTTGTGGCCTGCACCTGCTAAAGTAAGTTCACGTGACGATGACTTACGTCCATCTATCTGGTTAGGAAACAACAACAACTTCTACTTTACCCGCACCAGCCGCGACCTGAAGCGTATCGACATTTGCCAGGTGGACATCAACACAGGCACGGTAAAACCGCTGATAGAAGAAAGAATGAACACCTATGTTGAAACAAGAAGATTGGGTGTTGCTAATGGCGGAAATGATCTTATTCACTGGAGTGAAAGAGATGGCTGGGCACATTTTTACCTGTACGATGGAAATGGAAAACTGAAGAACCAGATTACTTCAGGCAGTTTCCATTGCGAGAATATAGTTGGTATAGACGATGCCAGACGTGTTTTATACTTTACAGCTAATGGAAGAGAGGCAAATGAAGATCCTTATTACCTGCACCTTTACAGGGTAAATTTTGATGGCTCTGGATTACGTTTATTAAATGCCGGTGAGTTTGAACACTCCAGCAGCATGAACGACAACAACAGGTTCTTTGTTGACAACTACTCAAGAGTAAATACAGTTCCGCGATCAGCTTTGTACAATGCAGAAGGAAGAAAGGTGATGGACCTGGAAACTGCAGATCTTTCATCATTGTTTGCTGCCGGCTACAAGTTCCCTGAGATCTTTAAAGTAAAAGCTGATGATGGCGTAACTGACCTGTACGGCGTTATGTACAAGCCATTTGACTTTGATAGCACAAGGACTTATCCTGTTGTTGCATATGTTTATCCCGGTCCACAAACAGAGGCGGTAACAAAATCTTTTAGCAGGCCGAGTGCACGAATAGACAGGCTGGCTCAGGTAGGATTGGTAGTAGTAACTGTAGGAAACCGTGGTGGTCATCCAAGCCGTTCTAAATGGTATCACAACTATGGCTATGGCAATCTTCGCGATTATGGTTTAGCAGATAAAAAAGCAGCTATAGAGCAACTTGCGGATCGTTATAAGTATATAGACGCTGACCGTGTTGGTATACATGGGCACTCTGGTGGTGGCTTCATGAGTACTGCAGCTATGCTAGTTTACCCTGACTTTTTTAAAGTAGCTGTATCTGGTGCAGGCAACCATGACAACTCTATCTACAATCGTTGGTGGAGCGAAAAACATCATGGTGTGAAAGAAGTGGTAAGCGACAAAGGCGATACTACCTTCTTGTATAACATTGATAAGAACCAGGACCTGGTGAAGAACCTGAAAGGCAGGCTGATGCTGGTACATGGCGATATTGACAACAACGTTCACCCGGCTAATACCATACGTGTAGCCAATGCTCTTATCAAAGCAAATAAGCGCTTCGATATGATGCTAATGCCTGGACAACGCCATGGATTTGCAACTATGGACGAATACTTTTTCTGGCTACTGGCTGACTACTATAGTAAGTGGCTGATTGGAGATTTCTCCCAACCTGTAGATATGGAGCAAATCAACAGGGACATTCCAGCTACCGGAACACCGGCAACGAGAAGAGGACGATAATTTTTTTATAACAAAAGAAAAGCGAGGTGTTTGAGAAAGCACCTCGCTTTTTTTGTTACTACAACTCAGACTAAAATAAAAAAGCTTGGATCAAACATCTTCCTCATATTCCAGCAGGTAATTTCCAATATGCTGCCTGCTAGCTTCTATCTTTTTGCGCTGTACATAATAGGAGTAAAATCCAATGATCAACAGGATAATTGAAAGCCCAAAAAAAGCAAACCCTATAATGTCTTCATGTTTTACTACTAATATTTCACCTACGCTAAAACCAGCAATTGAGAAATAAAGGGACGTTCTGATAAATGATAGAAAAGTTCTTTGATTAGCCATTACCGTTCGCTGTAGTGCCAGCTTCTCCCTTAGTATCAGATCCTTGTTCACTTTTTGCTGTTCCATGTTGCTTAGTTCGATATGATCCGGTAGCCACTCTTCGGCCAGTCAAACAGTGCTGCCGGAACAATAGAGCGATCAATAGCTGTAGCTTTATATCTCACCTTGGTCTTACGATCTTCCAGGTAAGCTTCGTATTCTAATACAAAACCTGGCAGCTCCTGAAATTGCTGTTGAAAAGCTTTATGAGAAGGTTCTATGGCAGGTGCATAATTGACATTAAAATATGAACCATCCGGCATCTGCGCCTGTGCAAGTAGGCATTCAAAGCCCAATATATTTTTAGAGTCTGTTGTAGTGGTAAATTTTATTCCTTCATGCCCGGCTATCTTCCTATTGAAAGTTCTGGAGTCGATGTATGAAATATACTTCTCTCTACCTACCTCTTTAAGCACCACAATGGTGTCTGTACGCTCTTTGAAAATGGCTGTTTGTTTATATCCTGTAGCTATAACGTCATTGCGGCTTTGCCTGTCTTTTACGTTAGATATTTTTACTGCTTTGCCTACTGATCTTACCACCTCTTCAGGAGCAGTAGTGTCTATAACCGTTACATCAAAAGTGACCTTGCAGTTGGATATAGTTTGTCGATTGGTAGACTGGGCTACACAAACATTCGCAATAAGGTTAATGCTACATATGATACAAAAAATCTGCTTCATGATCATGCTCTTCTGTGCAGCTTCTTGAACTGCACTCTTCTTTCTATTGAAGTATTGCAAGCTGGTTATCTATCTGCTTAGGCTGCAGCGATTGTAGTTCATTCATCAGTGGCTGTAACTGGCTCCTGTCAATAGAACCGCGTAAAACAACTACACCTCCTGCTACATCAGCCTGTACACCCTGGTATTTACTAATAACGGAGTGCACAGAAGTGCGTAAAGTAAGATCGGTGCTATTATCTACCTGCACCTGGTTATCTACCGAACGAACACCCTCTACCGCTGCTATTTGTTTTTCTATATTGGCTGCACAGTTCTCTCCTCTACATGTTCCTGATAATGTTACTACACCATCTTTCACCGTAGCGTTTATAGCTTGGTTACCTCCATCGGCTTTTATTTTCTCATTTACATTCTGCTGCAGTGTCTCATCATTCACCTTTCCACCACATGATATAAGGGTAAAAGAAAGAAGAGCAATCATCCAAAGCAGCAATGAGGAATGTTTGAACTGGTTCATGGTTTATGTATTTTGGTAAGAATACATGTAGGTAAAAAAAAGATGCCACCTAAAGAAGCTGCTGTTTATGAGTTGGAATGAAAGCGAAGGCCTATATGGTTTAAGTAAATCAAGCTGAATAACAGATAACATAAACAACCCTGTTCTAATACAAATTTAACCCTGAAGACTCCCGTTCCCCTGTTTACTGTTGTAAATTTGAAACATGCTGGTACCTGCTTTTACTACATATAATCACCTGAAAGTTCGTTTGGACAAACTGGCTGAAGAACTGGATAAGGCAGAGCATGATTATGAGATTGCCCTTTCACGAGATGAAGAGTTTCATGTGCTAAAAGATCTTTACCAACAAGTACGCATGTTACAACGTAAGCGTACTATGTTATTTGATCTTGCAGAACAACATCCAAAGCTTCACTCGTAAAAGATCCTGCTCCTTTTCTTTGTTTGCACTATGCTTTTTTTATCTTCTTCAGCAGCATGTTCATTTTCTTTACTGCTAAATAATTAGCTACTGCTATTTCTATATCACCGGCTGAACAATAGCTGCCAAGCCGTGTAAGCACCTTCACCAGCGCGTTTACCTAAACGAGATATTTCACGCTTTTCCGTCTCCATTTTCATTAACGGTTCCTTTACAGGTTTCTACAGAATCTCTTCAGAATGCAGGAGTAGACTTGTATTTCTAAAACAAATGAAACCATGACAATAAAGCAATCATTAGCAATAGCCGCATTCAGCGCCGTTACATCGGTTGGAAGCGTTTGGGGCTATAACGAATATCAACAACATCAGCAGGTGCTGCCAGCAGCCTCGCCTGCTAATTCACTATTTAAACCCGCCAGCTATACCGCTGCTGCAGCAAGTATCGGGCTGGTAGATTTTGAACATGCAGCTACCAAAGCCGCACCGGCAGTAGTTCATATTAAAACACAATCGAAGCCAAAGCAAGTGGCGCAAACACCTAATGGCCGCCGCCACCCGCTACAAGATTTCTTTGGTGATGGCTTCGGCGATATGTTTGGCGAAAGAGGCAACTCCTCTCCTTCTCCTCAACGCAGGGGCTCAGGATCGGGTGTAACCATAAGTGCCGACGGGTATATAGTTACCAACAACCACGTAATTGATGGTGCAGATGAAGTAACTGTAACCTTGAACAACAGCAAAGACTACAAAGCAAAAGTGATAGGTAAAGATGCCAGCACTGACCTTGCTGTTATTAAAATAGATGCAAAGGATCTTCCTTACCTGGAATTTGCTAACTCTGACGAAGTTCGCCTGGGGCAGTGGGTACTAGCTATTGGTTATCCTTTAGGTCTTCAGACCACCGTTACCTCCGGTATTGTAAGTGCCAAGTCTAGAGGCTTGGGCATCAACAGCCGCCAGAGCAGAACTCCTGTTGAAGCATTCATTCAAACCGATGCTGCTATCAACCCTGGTAACAGCGGTGGAGCACTTGTAAATACAGATGGTAATGTGATAGGTATCAACAGTGCCATTGCATCCCCTACCGGATCGTATGCAGGATATGGTTATGCTATTCCATCTAACATGGTGAAAAAAATAGTAGCCGATCTGGTAGAATTTGGAAGTGCAAAAAGAGCTTATCTCGGCATTATGTATGGCAACGACCAGATGACAGAAGAAGATCGTAAAGCCAATAATGTAAAAGAAGGTAAAGGTGTATTTGTAATGGAAGTTTCCAAAGGTAGCGCAGCTGAAGAAGCAGGCGTGAAAAAAGGTGACTTCATTACAAAGATCAATGGTAAGACCATTAACACCGGAACTGAGATGATCGAGCAGATTGCTGCCCTACGCCCGGGTGAAAAAGTGCAGATCACTTACCAGCAGAATGGTAAAGAGAAAACCGCTACAGCAACCTTGAAAGGCGAAGCAGGAAGTTATGCAAGCATCCAGGAAAAAGTAGTGGAGCAACTAGGTGCCACTTTTGAAAACCTGGATAAAAGCAAAGCAGCACAATTACAGCTTTCATCAGGTGTAGTGGTAAAAAGTTTACAGCAAGGTATCCTTACCGAACAAACCAGGATCAAAGAAGGTTTTATCATCACGAAAGTGAACAACATAAAAGTGAATTCAGTAGAAGAACTTAAAGAAGCTATTAAAAGATCTGGCAATAGCGCCATCATTAGTGGAGTGTACCCATCGCAACCACAAACTGAATATCGCTATGCCCTGAACGATCTTCAATAAGCTTTGTTCATGGAAGGTTTAGTTTTGGTTTCCCCCGCCTCGATAACAGGCGGGGTTTTTTATGTGCTGATAAAACACCCATTACAGATCGGTAATTTTACAAGGATGAAAATTTTGATCATAGAAGATGAAATAGCGTTGCAGCAATCCATCCAGCACTACCTGGAGCACCAGGGCTATGTATGCGAAGCCGTAAGCCACTTTAGAGCAGGAATGGAAAAAGTGCAGCAACACGATTATGACTGTGTAGTAGTGGACATTGGCCTTCCGCTGGGAAGCGGGCTCGATATCGTGAAAGTGCTGAAGGATATACAATCCAAAGCAGGCATCATCATTATTTCTGCTAAAAATGCTTTAGAAGATAAACTGCGTGGATTGGAACTGGGCTCTGATGATTATTTGACAAAGCCGTTCCATCTTTCAGAATTGAATGCACGCATCAACGCCATTTTAAGAAGAAAGAATTTCAGTGGCAATAAGACAACATCCTTCAATGAAATTACCATTGATGTAGAAGCAAGACGTGTAACTGTAAATGACAAAGTAGTAGACCTGACTGAAAAGGAATTCAACCTGCTTCAATATTTCATTATCAACAAACGGCGTGTGCTTACTAAAATAGCTATTGCCGAACATATTTGGGGCGATGAATACGGGCAGGCAAGCAACTACGATTTCATTTATGCACATATAAAAAACCTGCGCAAAAAACTGGTAGAAGCAGGCAGTGAAGACTATATAAAAACAGTGTACGGCACAGGCTATAGGTTTACTGATAACTAGATAAACAATAGCCTGTCGTACTTTCTAAAATATAACCGTATGAGGTTATTGACTAAAACCACTTTATGCTTTTTATTGCTTATCATGCCATTGCTGGCAATAGCAGGTTATTACCTGTATTTCCAGTTTAGCAAAGAACTGAATACACGCCTTGATGAAGAACTGGTAACAGAAGAAGTGCAATGGATAAGATACCTCCGCAGCCAATCCGGCTTTGGTACTTCATTCATACTAAAGACACCTGACATAGTCATTTTTCCTGTACAGGCCACGCCTACTCGCTTTCCAAGCATAGCCACTAAAGAAGAGTATGATGAAGCGGATAAAACCAAAGTTTCTTACAGGCAGTTGGAACATATTGTATCTATTGGTGGCATCCCTTACCAGATCATTATCCGCAAATCGCAGAAACACAGAAGTGCATTGGTAGCAGAAGTAACACGGATTATGTTGCTGGTGTTCATCTTTCTTTTTGTAGTTACCATGCTCTTCAACTGGATCATCAACAAAGAGCTATGGCGACCATTCCGCCGTTCGCTGCAAAAGATAAAAGGTGCTGAACTACAAAAAATGGAAGCACTGCATTTTGAAGAATCAACATCAGTGAAAGAATTTAATGAGCTGAATGCATCCCTGAATATGATGGCAGAAAAGATACACAGTGACTACATCAGCATAAAAGAATTTACGGAGAACGCGGCGCATGAAATGCAGACACCACTGGCAGTTGTGCAGAGTAAGCTTGAGCTGTTGCTGCAAGACAGCGACCTGCAGGAAAACCAGTTGAACACGCTGGTGCAGGCCAGCACAGCCATCACAAGATTGAGCAAGATCAACCAGTCGTTGTTACTGCTTGCAAAAATTGAAAACCATCAATTTGATACAACTGAACTAGTAAGCATGACTGCTGTAACCAGGAAATATCTTGCACTGTTTCATGAACTGATGATGGAAAAGCAACTGCAGGTAAACTTTGATGAACGGCAGGATTGGAAGCTGCCACTACATGCATCACTTGCAGATACTCTTGTAAGCAACCTGCTTGGCAATGCCATTAAGTATAACCATACGGGCGGAAGAATAGAAGTTGTTGTAGATGCAAACTGCTTTACCATCAGCAACTCAAGTCATCTTCCGGCTATAGATAAAAATCAATTGTTCAAACGCTTTCTGCGACAGCACGCTCCTACTGATCTGTCAACAGGGCTTGGGCTGGCAATAGTAAAAAAGATTGCAGATGTACACCAGCTGCAGATTAATTATTCAGCCGAAAATGGACTGCATCGTTTCGAGGTTAAAAAATAACAAATCGCCTGTAAAAGCTTATTGAATGATTGGTGAATTACGACGCAATGCTTTCACGCATCCACTTAAAGAAGCTATTGCACTTTCTTGTACACAGTTTCTGTAGCTTTTGTTTCTCCTCCTTCAGGCGATACATTATAAGCAGTGATGACCATTTCTGAATCAGTTATCAATTCAATGGTTGTTCGCCAGCCCCAGTGTTGCTCCATCTCTGGCGTCACATATGAATAACTTCCCAGGATGTTCAAATTCTGATCACCTCTTTTACCCTCTGAGAACATGATGGCAGAACCATTGTGAAATGAATCAATCCATGCACATTGAAACTTTTGCAGATCGAGATGGTAGCCATAGATAGCCATTCCCGTTATTGGCTCTTCACCAAACTTACTCTTGTATTCGTGCATAATGAAACGCCCATCCAGTATAAGCCGCATGGTGCCTGATATAGGAGACTCATCTTCCAGCTTGGCTGGATCAAACCACACCCTGGTTGTTCCTTCCCAATCACCCACCATCCTACTCAATTGCAGGTGTGCACCATCAGTTTTTGACTGTTCAAATTTTTCATTCATAAGTGTATAGAATTGGTATTGTAAAGTAGACTAATTAACTATAGAAAAAACATGCATTAGGGCTTCTACTACCCATAGGAAGCTAACATGACTAGGCTTAATATAATTTTAGTAACGCTGCTTAGTCGTTGTATAGATCCTCTTCTGCCTCTTCTAATGTTCTACCTTTCTTATCATACAGAAGTGTTAGTTCAGGATCATATCCTGGTTCTTCCTTATCCCACACAAAAGGCTTTAGCGACACATGCTTAATAAGCCGCTCTTTGAACTTGTACCAACCCGGTGTTTCCTCCATTATCTCTAGCCGGCTACCATTGTGCATAAAAATATCCAGGCACATTTGGTCGTAGGAGATTTCTTCTTCATGAGCGAATACTGTTTCTATATCATTCCATTTGTAAAAAATTTTGTGCTGGTTTTCTTTAAAAGAAAATCCATTTGCTGTGTAGGAAAAACTGCCATAATCTTCTTCTTTTTCCCGTTTCCAAAAATCCAGTATCTCTTCTCCCAGTTGACTGCCTGGAGAGACAAATAGATTCTTAGGATGGAGCAACCACACCAGTGCAAAAGTTCCCATACCGCCAAAGAAAATGATGGCTAACCAAAATAAAATAGGAGGAAGTGCGTGCCTGGCAAATAGAATAACGCATACAAACAAAACAGCCGTTATAACATTCTTTATCCATTTGGTTTTGCTTTCCCAAATAACTCGTTTGCCTTTAAAAGTTTCGTACATCTTCATTTATATAAAGCGCGTTTAGCCGCTGGTGAATGAACTATTCTTATAGCGGCTTTATTTAGCGTAATAACGTAACCATTCCTTTTTCTGATTTGTTTACATCACCGTACAACTGGTAGTCGCAGGTCCATACATAAGCACCGGTAGGTAAAGCCATTCCTTTGAAGCTTCCATCCCACCACCTTTTAGGATCATTGGACGAGAAGATGACCTCTCCCCACCTGCTGAAGACGGTTAACCTGAACCGCACAAAAGCACCATCTGTCATGGCTTTAAAATAATCATTCTTTCCATCGCCATTAGGCGTAAAAGCTGTAGGTACCCAAATAGCTGCCGGACATACATCCCAATCAACTGAAATGGTGTCGCGACTGGTGCATCCATCCGTATCTCTCGCCTCTACCCAATAATTTCCTCTCTGCTCCACCTCAGCGTATTGCCTTCTTGCACCTGTGCTCCATCTATAACTTACAAAGCCACTACCGGCATTTAATTGAAGAATTTTTCCTGCACATATAGTGGTATCAAGTCCTAAAAATATGGGCTGCGAAAAACGACGACTGACACGAACAGTATCAAAAACAAAACAGCCTTTTTCTATTTCACCTTGCAGGTAGTAGCTGGTATCCTGTTCCGGCGCCACTTTTACTGAAGCACTATTCAAGCTGCTAATATTATAATCAGGAGACCATGAATAAGAGAGGTATTGAGTAGGTGGTTCTATGTGAAGCGAGTCCTCGTTGCATCGGATCATATCAGGCATTCGCAAAAACGGGTAATGCTTTTCTTCAATAAGCAAAGTATCGCTGCTGGTAATGCCGCAATGATCAGTGGCAGTAAGCCATATAGTACCCGGAGCGGTAACTGCATAGGATGGTGTCGTTGTATTGTCGTGCCATTGGTAACTGGTAAAATAGCCGAGATCTATCATCACCGTATTCCCGTTGCAAATGCTTGTATCAGGCCCCAGGTCTACACGCTTACCACCAAAAGAAATATTGATAGTATCCGAAGCTTCGCACAAACCATCATCAGCATACAACCAATAGGTTCCGGCTGTGTTGACAGATATAGATGGAGTTTGAGCGCCTGTAGACCATAAAAAATTAGCAGCCACAGCCGGGGCAGATAAGATAACTGCTGTATTGGAACAGGCCGCAGTATCAGGCCCCAGGTTCACTCGCAGAACGCTGTCCTGTATCCTAATTTGATTAGGCAATCCAATACCGCTTAATCGCCCGTTCAGGTTTACACCATCTTCCTCAAAACCACATTGCGGAGCCTTTAAATTTGGAAAAGGAATAATGGCCAGGTAATTCTTTCCCGCCCTTGCTACATATAGCTTTCCATCAGGGCCCACCTGTATATCGCTAAAAGCTACTGAACGGGTACTGGCGCCACCGGCATATGTTTTAGAACCGGCAATGGCAGCTTGTGTTGCAAGCGACAGGTCATACTGGTACACCAGGAGGTATTCATTGCCATTGATCTCGGGCACGTACAGCTTGGAATCGTCGGGCGAAAAGCAAGCTCCATAAGGTGCACTGAATGCCGGCGAAGTAATGGTAATAACATTGGACAAAAGACCAGTGGTGGGATTGAAGTCTATTATTTCTACAGTACCACTGGTTTGTGTTACAGCTATCTTTTTGTTGTCAGCCGAAACTTTCATTGTTCCTACAGGGCTCATATGTGTACTGCCAACGTTGCTAAATACTGGCGCTTGTAGACCTTTAGAACTTAAAAAATAAGCTATAAACTCGCTGCTCAGCCGCCTGTGCACTAATATCCATATACCGCAAATGGTAGCCTTCGCTGCCACTATTTTTTCGGTAAGACCAGAAGTTAGAAAGATGTTCTTGCTTCCAGCCACCACGTCACCTTTACCACCATCAAGTGTTATATCAACAATGGAATAATGCAGGTCGCCGGCACCTTGTTGGTCTGTTAGTGTAAACACCCAGTAAAAGGTACTGCTGCCAGGCTGCGGAACTATGATAGCAGGCTGCGAGGTAGACGGATGACCAATTAGCCCGTTGCCGTTGGGCATTACCTGGTGAAACTTGTTCCAGATACGCAAGCCATCGGTGTAAAACAGCAGGTTTCCTGCAGCATCGCTAATTGTTGCAGAACCTTCTGATGCGGACATGGAACCATTGGTAAGACTGGTAGCATTGCGGCCAGGGAAAGTGATGCCTGCGCCGGAACCAAAGTACCAGTTATTGAATTCGCCCTGGCCATACACCATACAGGCATAGCACAGGCTAAAGCACAATAAGAGAATACGTGTAAACATCAAGTATTCTAAGTTACAGCATCTGTACTTTCGGCAAATTCAAATGGAAGAATGGTAAGTAGTTAGTGTCAGCGGCAAGACGTTGACAAGCCTTAAACTTCAAACTTTAAACCTTAAACCTTAAACTTCAATCTTGGCTTAATGTTTTTAGACAGTCTTTCATGCAAGTATTGCCGAAAGAAGTTTGGACAATCGGACATTCGAACAGAACGCTTGATGAGTTCACTGCTATGCTTCAATCGTTCAATATTCAAATGCTTGTAGATGTCCGGCATTTTCCAGCTTCACGCAAATTCCCTTATTTCAATAAAGAGGCGCTACGCGTATCGCTGCAACAAAACAATATACAATACGAGCATATACTTGAACTTGGCGGACGCAGAAAACAAAACAAGGAATCAGGTAATACAGCATGGAGACATCCTGCATTCAGGGCATATGCTGATTACATGGAAACAGCAGAATTTGAACAAGGTGCCAGGAAGTTGAAAGATATTGCACAACTGCACAGGACTGCATATATGTGTTCGGAGGCCGTCTGGTGGAGTTGTCACCGCTCTATGATCTCTGACTACCTGAAAGCGGAAGAATGGACAGTGATGCATATTATGTCTATCGCTAAAGAAGAAGAACATCCATATACTTCACCGGCTAAAGTTCAAGATGGTAAACTGACGTATAGGTAATGAGGCATGTAAACCTGGCGAAGCGTATGACTGCGAAAGAAAGCTGAAGATGCTTTGCTATTCATCTACCTAACAATCTATAGTTGGTAAAAGATTATGCTAAACAACCTCAGTACTTGTTTCTTCATATAAAGCAGGTGTATCAACAGGAGTGGGATCAACAAGTTTGTCTTTACCTTTCTCTAGCTGCCATAGGAAATAAAGACCACCAAGAGGAATTCCTACATACCATGCAGAATTGATATAGCCCATATATTCAAAACCAATTCCGCAAAGAATTTGTAAACTAAAGAGCTCCAAGGAAATTTTACCAATTGAAACGTAAGTGATAGTGGGAACATTCAGAGCGATGACACCAAGATATTTAAGCCATTTCTTCTTGTAAGCACTCTTCTTAATTCTCCTGATCACATAAATATTGAAAGCAGGAACGCACAGTGCAATAATCCCAAACAGCCAAAACATTGTCATGCCAGGAATGGACTCTTTAACATCAAGTGTTTTAATATTCAAAATCTTTTGAGACTTGTCATCGAACAAAGCCTCTAGCACTCCGAACTCCTTTCCATTAGAAAACTGCATGAATAGCTTTGTGGTGTTTGGACGGGTGCCTTCACCATCTTCAGTCGACCATTTCTTTTCAGCCCTCATCAAAGTATACTCAACCTTCTCACCAAAATTCTCTACGACAACTTCCCTGAAGTTAACAAGTCCGAGTTTCAGATCTTCCTTAGTGCTATCTGCTGCTGCGTCGTCAATCGCCATCAACTGTATGCATGCGTCATACTCTGCCCTTAGTAAATGATCGAAAAAACTTTTTGTTGTATCACTATATTGAAATGTGTTGCTTATAAATGAGCAGCCACTTATTGATGTGATCACTAAGAGGAAAATCATCCAAGAGAATTGCTTCTTCATGCAAGGGTTGTTTTGGTGTTTAGGGCAGCTTTATCAGAAAGGGATGAAGGTTTCTCTCCCAATAATTTTATTGTAATCAATAATCCAAATCACTACGTAACCGCCAGCTCCATCACTATTTATAGCTTCAATATAAACTTTCCCTGTTGACCTGTCTACATATGCCATTGTCATATCAAGATTTGGCTCAAACAGATCATTATAAAGGCTCCTTGGAAAACTTATAACATTACTTCCTGTTGTAAACTGGATGAGTTTGTATTCTTTTATAGGTACATTGCCGTCTGTCCCCCAAGGATGTTTGTTATCTATAGCTTTTACAAAAGCCTGCTCACCTTCGTGATTCTCATATTTTATTTGCCTGCTCTTCTTATTGAATTTCCCTGTTTTTACTGATAATTGAAAGCTGTCAAGGTGAAGCTTTAATGTACTGTCATTTATAGTCTTCTGTTTGAACTTAGTGAAGTTTGAAAGTAAAGTAACTCTTGACTTATGTACATAACCGGATCTAGTTTTATCACCCTTTGTATAATCAACCGGCCACCAGTTTCCTTCTGCCTGCTCTGGGTAAACAAAAACGATTTTATTGTTCGTAAGCGTGTCTATGATCTTTGACTGATTACCTGCAGCTTGCCGAACATTGCAATAACCTTCCGGATCTTTTACCAAGGCAGTTTGCGCTTTTGCTACCGCGGATATGAAGATGAATAAATAGAGAATTAGAAACTTTTGCATACAATAAAAACTGCGGCTAATCTTTTGAAACAAGTGGTGATATCAACCCATACTTATTGAAGCAAGCGACTAATTTCAAAATCAATCTTGGCATTTTCGAAATCTTCTTTCGTTATCAGGTTATTGTCTCTAAGCCATACCAGCCGTTCATGATACTCTTCTTCATCTGTATATTTATCAAAAGCCAAATATTCTTTTTTCAGCATTTCCCTTTTGGCCGTCATCACCAATTCTATAAAATGGAGCACTTCCTGTTCAGAAGGTATGTTGCGAAAAAAGTAAAGGTTGGTTTTGCCGCCTGTTAGATATACGTCATCTACATGTTCCTTTATGTAGGCAAGAAAGGCAATTACTAAAGAGCAGAACCATGCTCCTAATACCTGCCCACCATTGATACTGTTACTGGTAAAACTAACTATGGTAACCACAACAGGAACCAGGAAGATGACTGCAAGGATAATATAACCGCCCTTGGTATTTTCTGCATGGTAATGCAATTTTTCTCCTGTATCACGAATATCAACTTCATATCTTGAAGTATCCTTTGGTGTCTTAATTTCTACTGCCACCTTATCCTCGTACAATACAAACTTCCTTCGGCTTAATCTTATTTTTTGATCTAACTCTGCAATTTTCATGGTCAATATTTCTGTTGATTAGAATTTCATCTAACGGCATCACCGGGAACTGAAGCCAAATGAGGACGAATGTACATCTTATATAAATGTTCATCTTCCTTGTACGTGCCGTCCGCCCCACGCCATTATAAATAATAACCTGGTTCAATTTCCCAGGTGAATGGTTCAGTAAATGTTTTTAGCGTCTTAAGTTGCGAGATGTTTAATGACTTCCATGTTGTCTTTTTACTGCCTTTGTTGTCGTTGCCTTTTGTCAACGCTCTTTTCTTCGACAAAAAATTATAGCTGTAGTCTTCGAAATCGTGTGTAGCCCTGTGGAAAGAAGAGTTTTCAGCACCAATTAAAACAAACTGTCCTTGTTGAAATCGGAATTTATAAACAGCGTTTGTTACATACCAACTGCCCATGTTATAAAAGAGGTGAAACTTAATTTACAATATTCCTTTGTTAATAGCCAACTCAAGGTATGGGTCTTCCATTGCTGGATTATCGTGCCTTAAGATAAAAGTGTTGCTTTGCTCAACTAACGCAAAACTGTTGTGAGCAGCGTTTCTGAAAAGTATCAACAACATCCTGGGCTGTGTTAGAACGGTGTCTCCTACACTGTTTGCCATTGAAATACTGTCCTTATGCTGGATAACAATAGCTGCGTCCGTTACGCCGTCTTTGTTTAAGTCACCATAAGCACTGTCAAGAACTGTCCAACCAGCAGGCACAAAATCAGGAATGTTTTGACCTGTCACCAGTATGGATGGGTAAGAAAAGTTTTGCCCATGACAAACCCCGATGAAAATGGTCAATATGATTATAAGGACGTGACGCATATGGAGACGCACAGAGTTGAATGTAGTTGTGTAGGTGTGGTATCCAGGGAACAACAAACCTGTACGAATAACTGGCTAAAGGTACTGCTGTTGATGATTACCTGCTACAGCTTGTAGATAATGTTCAGCCTGAACAGCAGCAGAGTGACGAACTGCAGCCGAAGCTGGTAACATTCTGCCACAGTTGCACAAATACGATTGTTGGTGGCAGTTCCTATTTTTGAATTCCAAGTTGCTTTCTCATCTCAAGACTGAAACTGTATTGTTCCTCTACAGGTATAGCCCGTCGTGAAACTTTTTTCATGTCTTTGCCTTCCTTTGTCCACAAAGGCGGAAAGAAGTTGAAAGTCTTATCACCACTTAAAGTTTTTACTTCTTCCTTCCAATTTGTCCACCGATATCCTTTGTAGAATTTGTCAAGATTATTATTGAAGCAAAAAAACAAGAAATCTGTATAGGTCAAGTCAAGCGGTTCATACTCTAAATTGTCTGGTGATAAGTAATATACTTTTCCTAAATCTTTTCCAAGTCCTCCTCCGTTCAACAGGAAGAAGCCACCAATAGCGTCATCAGCTATAAGTAGAAAATTGGGCGCTTCTCCGAACTCCTGAAAAGATTTTCCTTTATTCCAATCAGGAAGTGTTCTTGGAAGTCTTGCTTGACCCGAACCAAGAATTCTAATCCACCCATTATCTATTAGCAGTCCTCCTGTCATAAAGACTACTGAACCCATAGGTGAACGTGTAGTCACTTGTGTTTTAAATAATGCTTCCTTCGCCCTTGTTGTATCTACAGGCAGTATTTCAACCTTGTTCTTGGCGGTCTTTATCCATTCTTTCACTAATGACCAACCTGGGTCTTCGGTATTTATCAGTTCTTCAAGTGGGCGCATTTTTACTTGTCCGAATGTTGTCAATGTCACAAAGAGTGAAAGTATGATTGCATTTATTTTTCTCATTGAATTTGAAGCTGTCTGCGAATTGCCACCAACGTAAAAGTATCGGCGAAGGATGGGTTTGATGGCTATTCAGCCCGAACTTCTGACCAATAATTTTCTACTGCACAAGATAAAGAACAAAAGCAGACTATTGATTTTTCAGCCGAAGCTGAAGATGATGGTTAAATGCTGCTGATGTTCTCAACATTCAGCCCATCTTTTGCCAACTACTGTTGTATGCTGTGCTTATTTTAGAGTTTAATGGACTTCGCTATTTGTTTAGAACTTAAAAATGTTATCGGAATGGAAATAAAGAGATAAATAATAAATAAAATCAAAGTTTCCCTCTTAATGTCACTCCAATAAACATTGAAGTATTCTTTATTAAATTTAAAAGCATAAAGAAGTTTATACATGATGTAAAGTGATGCCAACAAAAAGGTGAGTATTACGGAGTTTAGGATTGTTCCACTTCTACCACCATTTTTTATGATTTGGCTTCTTATAAAGCTTACACTGATCATAGTAAAAACCAATGTTAAGCAGATGAAGTAAAATATATCTTGCAAGTTCCTAAAACCCATAAGTAGCATTTTGATCTCAGATGGTTTTCCACCTATAAAGGAAAATGCTTCGTAGTCATTACTTAAACTGAAATTCATTCTGATGAGAATATTAAGACCAGCAAGAACATTTAGGACAAAAAATGTTGGAATAAATACTACGACATGCTCTTTCTTAAATCTGCTCATTGAATTCATCTTTGTAATTTAATCTCTAATCCAGCATGCTTACAACGTTCACGGCTTCATCCAATTGCTTAAGAATTGTCTTGTTTACCCCATTTTTATATAACCTAATAACCAACCGATGCTTACTCCAACAGAAAATAATCCTGCCAGTATGAAAACGATGAAAATAATGTAATTAAAGCCTTCTTCATTCTTTAGAACAAATTTTTTGGGATCATCAGGGTCATACAAAATTGGCACCGATTGGTCAATAAACTTTCTATACGTTCTTATTTTACTTAAATCTGTCGAAGCGTAAACAAAAGGTTTTTCTTTGATTATATCACCGGTCAAAGTAGTGAACTCAATTACAGGGGTCTTGTGGCCATCGCGGTCAGATTGATACTCAATTATGTTCCCTGTCCAATCAACTCCAATCCTTCTGATTTTTTTCAGAAATATTACTGCTGCAAAACCTAGATATGATATAAGCGCCCCAAGTATTAGGAAACATAGAGCTGGCTTAATGAACATACAAAGCCCAAACGTCGCCATAATTACTATCCAGTATTTCCTTACTAATTCCATCTTTTATACTCATATTAAAAACATCAGCAGCGTATGCCCAAAGCTGCTAACGTTGGCGGCTTGCGTTGTGGCGGTATTCTGTGTTCGGTCCGCCGACGACCGAAGCCGAATGATGAACTAATGTACAAGTTTATTTCTACTGCTCAATAGTGTTCGGTGATGGTGGAACTACTGCTGATAAGCGAAACGAAAGTTGATGTTGCGTTAGGTTAGCCAGCATAGTAGCAAGCCAATTATTAGCGGCTGCTTTGGTATGCATAAATTTCAATCCGAAGTAGTATCCTTTCGGATATCTTCTAGCTGGACATCTTCTATCCGAACATCTTGTACCTCAAGTACCCTTGTTCCGAAAAGTTCACGGACAGTCCAGAAACCATCTCTCTTCAACTTAAACAAATCTTCAATATAATTCCCATAAACAGCAATCGCTCGATTTCCATTAATCTTGAAATATGGTTGGGGATACCAATAGTTTATAATGCTGCTGTCTTGTTCTAAAAAATTAAGCTCATAAGAAACCAGCCTTTTCAGTCAAGCCGCTGTTTTAGAAACATAGTGTTAACGGTTGCTTTTTAGGTTTGCGAGGCTGTTGTCACGAGCAATGTCATTTAGGGCGTGTTGGTCAAATCCAACCGCACGCAAGACCCCGGTTATAAAAGGGGTTTTGCCTTCAATATAGCGGTCAATATCATAGGGGTGTTCTAGTGCCAGCCTTTTTTTAAGCTCTCCATAAGCTGTTGCTTGGGCGGGATGTCGGAATAGAAAATCACGGAGCGCCAGGTGATTCTTCAAGGCAATGCTGTCTGAGGGGCAAACGTATAAATGATGATTTGGCCAGGTACGGATGTGAGGGTCAAAGGGTACATGGTCGGATCGCCGCTTAAAAGCCTCTCTATCCTTAATGCCCAAATCTCCACGGTGATCATAACCGAGCAAGTGAAGTCTCTTGATCACAACAACAAGGTTCTCCCGATTGGGTATAACAAGATCAATGTCAATGATCGGCTTTGCAGCGAGGCCGACAACGGAAGTGCTACCTACGTGTTGCACGTCTGTTACAACGTCTGCCAAATGCCTAAGATAAATTGACCGTAATTGCTGAAACACCGACGCCCAGTTTGGGGAATACTCCTCAATAATAATCTTTTCATTACTCATAGAACAAGAAGAACTAAACTATAATGATAGTTAACGTTTACGGCTTGCTGCTGTGCCGGGCTTTTATATTCGTCTGACTGAAACAAAAGCCAAATAGAAGACCAAAGTACAATTTTTATTCTATCGTTAACCTGCGTTCGGTCAGCCGAAACTGCTGCTGATTAGGGAACAAAAAACTAATGCTGCGTTTCGTCTGCCGGCATAACAGCAAACCAAATGTTGTAGGCAGGGCATCGGAACTCATTAGTCTGTTTTTACAAGAACACGTTTCCACGTTTTACTATTTCCTATTGTCAAAGTATCGTTTTTTAATACAAAATGTCGTGCTTGGTCAGTGTCAATATACCAAGGTAAAGACCCACCTTCAACACGATGTGTCAAAATAGACTTGTCGAAATCAACTGTGTAAGTTCCAAAATATCCTACTGAATACTTATTTATCCAATTGAGCAAACTGATATTATAGTTTTTGGCCGAATCCCTTGAAATTTTCAAAGGTGCTTCCGCCGAAATGTTGATATTGACAATGCCGGATTTGCTATATGTAAAATAACCCTTTGGATTTCTTCCATATTGGTATTTCCATTCTAAGGTTGCAGTATCTAAATCTGAGAATTCAATCAGTCTCCAAGTACCTATCAGTTTATCGAGTTGTGTCGTTGCTGTTTTGGGTTGATTTGATTTAACCTTATTTTGCCCAAACGAATTGGAAGTTAGAGTTAAGGCGAACAAGAACACTAAATAGAATTCCTTCATTTGTCAAAACTTTAAATTGTGAATGTGGTGTTTTTGCCTTGCCTACAAGGTTAGACGAATTTGTGCAGGTGTGGTATTCAGGGAACATTAAGCCCGTACAAATGCGTGGTTAAAGATACTGCTGTTGATGATTATTTACTACAGCAAATAGATATTCTTCCGACCGAACAGCAGCAGAATTATGAGCTACAGCCGACGCTGTTAAAATTCAGCCGCACTTGCACAAATACGATTGTTGGCTGCAGGCTTCTTTCACTTAGGGTTTGCTTGTCCTTACTACGACTGAACTCGCTATAAAATCATGTAATGCTCTTCGCTTTCGGTTGGTCAACATAGTTAAGAGTTCCAAGAGTGTCCAAATCCATAATGGTGTGTTCCCAAATTCAGTATACTCGTTTATGAGGGAATGTTCCCTGTTATTTTGAAAAATCAAATAACCGTAATATAGCGTGCCTGTTATTGCCAAAATCCACGCAAATATGTCCCTCAATACAGCTTGTCGTAGAGTTAGCTTTCGTGTTTCACCAACATCTAATACTTGAATTCCAACT